>JBFLZW010000049.1 GCA_040755755.1 bacterium
CTTGATATGTTCTTATACTGTCACTCATGATGTACTCCTTTTTAATTTATTTCAATCAGTTAGGGTATATCATGAGTGACTGTTAATGCTTTGTCAACCAAGCTTTAAAAATGTGTCCGGTAGTGAGCAAGTTCTTAAGGAAGCCATACTCTTAGAGGAGTAATTAATGTATTTTATTGCGGGGGAATGGTGTTGTAACACACATTTCGCACCCCTATGCGGTCTTTTGCAGGTATTTTCCGGGTAGTTAATTTAATGAAGCAAGATGGATGAGGATAAAGAGGAAAGAGAGATATGCAACCTGACAGCGCTCCGGTCATCAATCAACTCGTACAAGCTATTGTCGAGGCTGTGCATCCGATCAGGATAATCCTTTTCGGTTCAGCAGCGCGGGGGGAGATGCACCCGGACAGTGATATTGATCTTTTGATAGTGATGCCGGAAGGTGCTTACCGCCGCCGGACTGCCCAGTTTCTCTACCGGCAGATAAAGGGGCTCAAGGTTCCTTTCGACATTTTGGTAGCCACGCCGAGTGACCTGGAGCGACATAAGGATAATATTGGATTAATTTACCGGGAGATCTTACAGGAGGGAAGGGAGGTATATGCCGCCTGAAAGCTGGCTTTCAGGCAGGCCCCGGCCCGATTTTCCGGCCAGACCAGACAATAATCAGCAATCAGGAGTAAGCAACCATAGATGTTCCCCCTGTTCATTTTCTCGATGAGGATGGTGAAAATAACCATCACCCCCACCCAGCCTCCCCCCTCAAGGAGGAGGAGAGTAAGGAAGGCTTTCCCCTCAAGGGGGATAGCAGGGGCTTCCATACAAGAAGGGGAATATCTGAAGCAACCGGTTTCCACCCCCCAACAGAAAGGAGGAAAAGAAGTATGCTGGCTATAGGAGAGAGAATTAATGTCAGAACCAAGCTTTTTTCGGAGGCCTTTAAGGCGAGAAATTTTGAGCCGATCAGGGACATGGCCATCAGGCAGGTCAAGGGAGGTGCCAACATGCTGGATATCAATATTGGCCCGGCCAGAAAAGACGGGCCGGAGCTGATGTCCTGGCTGGTGGAGAATATCCAGAAAGTGGTGGATGTTCCCCTGTGCCTGGATACGAGCAACGCCGAGGCTATCGAGGCAGGGCTTGCGGTCCACAAGGGAAAGGCCATGATCAACTCGACATCGGCTGACCCTGACCGGCTTGCGCTGCTGATGCCTCTGGCTGCCAAGTATAATGCCATGATCATCGGCCTGACCCTGGCTACCGGCGGCCTGCCCCGCGATGCCAACGAGCGGTGTGCTCTGGCTGCCGAAATCATGGCTGCGGGAGCGGAGCATGGTGTGCCCATGGAAGATATTTACCTTGATCCGATCATGGTGCCGATTAACGGTCAGCAGGAGCAGGTAAAGGAGATCCTTGAGGCCATCAAGTTATTCCGGGAGATGAACGATCCGCCGATGAACAGTGTAATCGGGTTGAGCAATGTCTCAAACAGCGCTCCCGAAGCGATGCGCAGCCTGATCAATCATACCTTCCTGACCATGGCCATTACCGTGGGATTGAGCGCGGCCATTGTCGATACGCTGGATCCGGCGATCATTCAGGCCGTAAAGACGACCTCGGTGATTTTGAACCAAAGCCTGTATTGTCACTCATATCTGGAAACCTGCTAACCTGCTAACCGATAGCCGCACCTTCGTATGGTGTGCGGCAGCTTAAGGAGAAGAGTATGGCCTTTACTGTGCCAAAAGAAGTGTACAATGGAAAAATCAATCAAGTGGAAGTTGGGCGGGACCAGCATAAGCTGATTCTGGGAGGAGAAGAGGTTCTTCCTTTTCTCTCTTTTGAAGGCAAGGCTGTTTCGACTGTGCCCCTGGCTCTTGAGGTCCATGATGTGAATCCGGGTGACTGGGCTCCCTCGTTGACAGCGGTTTACGGATCGGCCATGAACGATCCCGTACAGTGGGCCAGGATGTGCCAGGATGAGTTCAAGGCGGATATGATCTGCCTTCGCCTGTCCGGGACGCACCCCGATAACGGCGACCGGTCTGCGGAAGAGGCGGGTAAGGTGGTCCAGGCGGTTCTTGCAGCCGTCAAGGTCCCGCTGATCATTCTGGGAAGCAACCATGCGGAAAAAGATGCGGCCGTGATCAAGCATGTGGCTGAAGTGGCAGCCAATACCGGCTCGATTATCGGCAAAGCCCAGGAGAAGAACTATAAAACCTTTGCGGCCGTGGCTACGGCCTATGGCCATAAACTGGTGGCCCTGTCGGACCTCGATATCAACCTTTCCAAGCAGTTGAATATTCTTCTGACCCAGAGCGGCTTCGACGGAAAGAACATCATTATCGATGCCATGTCAAGCACCCTGGGCTATGGGCTGGAGTATACCTACTCGGTCATGGAGCGAATTCGCCTGTCCGCTTTGCAGCAGAATGACGCCATGATGCAGATGCCCATGATCTGTGATGTTGGCGAGGTGACCTGGAAGATAAAAGAGGCCAAGGCGAGTGAAGAGGATCAGCCTGCCTGGGGGCCAGCCAAACCCAGAGGAGTTCTGTGGGAGACGCTCACTGCGTTGAGCTTCCTGATGGCTGGTGGAAATCTGGTCGTTTTCCGGCATCCTGAGGCCCTGGGGATGGTTCGAAAGACTGTAGCGGAACTGGCAACGGCAGCCTAATGACCTCTCGAGCAAAAATAGAAAGGAGATACGATATCATGGGACTGACTGGTATTCAGATTTTTAAATACCTCCCCAAGACCAACTGCGGGGATTGCAAATTCCCTACCTGTTTAGCTTTTGCCATGAGACTGGCCGCGGCCCAGGTTCGCCTGGATGCCTGCCCCCATGTCTCGGAAGAGAGCAAAAAGATATTAACTGAAGTTTCCGCTCCTCCCATCCGGCTGATTAAACTGGGAGCGGGTGACCGGACGATAGAAATCGGTGATGAAACCGTTTTGTTCCGGCATGAGAAGAAATTCAATCATCCTTCCGCTCTGGCCCTGGCCATTGCCGATAATCTCTCCGATCAGGAGATCGAGAGCAAGGTTCAGGAAGTCAATAATTCGGTCATGGAGCGGGTCGGACAGCAACTGCGGGTGGATTTGATCTGCCTTCAGGATAAATCGGGTGATGCCGGACGGTTTGCCCAGGTGGCCAAAAAGGTTGCCGGATCATCCACGGCAGGGCTGATCCTGCATTCCCTGAAGCCGGAGATCATCAAGGCGGGCCTGACCGAAACCGTAACCCGCAATCCCCTGATTTATGCGGCTACGGAAGAAAATCAGAGCCAGATGGCTGCCCTGGCCAAAGAGTATAGAGTACCTCTGGCCGTATTCAGTGACAAGGGCCTTGAGGCATTATCCAGCCTGGCGGAAAAAGTAGCTGCGGCAGGGGTAGAGGACCTGGTCCTTGATTCCGGGGCCAGAAGCTCCGGCAGGATGCTTTCCGACCTTACGCAGATCCGGCGCGCTGCGGCCAAGAAGAAATTCAAACCCCTCGGCTATCCCACGATCGTTTTCCCCGGCGAGGGAGGGGGCGACGCGCTGATGGAAGCGGCCAGAGCAGGTATCGGCATCATGAAGTACGCTTCCCTGATCGTTCTGAACAGCATCGGAAAAGAATCGCTTTTGCCCCTTTATACCCTGCGGCAGAATATTTTCACCGATCCGCAGCAGCCGATGCAGGTTGGCGAGAACCTCTACAAGGTGGGCGAGCCGACCGAAACCTCTCCTCTGCTCATTACGACCAATTTCTCCCTGACATATTTTATTGTTCTGGGTGAGATCGAAAACAGCAAGGTACCTTCATGGCTCCTGGTTGCCGATTCTGAAGGTCTGTCAGTATTGACTGCCTGGGCCGCGGACAAGTTCAATGCTCCCAAAATCGCCAAGCTGGTGAAAAAACAGAACGTCGAGGACAGGATCAAGCACCGCAACCTCATTATTCCCGGCTATGTCTCCGTTCTCTCCGGCGAGATAGAAGAGGAACTCCCTGGATGGAAAGTGCTGGTCGGCCCGCGGGAAGCGGCCAATATTCCCAAGTACCTTCGGGATATGGCTTAAAAAGAGGAGACAGGAGTCAGAAGTCAGAAGTCAGGAGAAAAACTGATGACTTTTTTTGGCAGCTACCCCAGCAATTGTTACCCCAGGGTAAATTTTTAGGCAGGAAATACGAACTACTCCAGACCTTTTTCAGCGGCATAAGGAGAGTATAATGGATCAAAAAGAGTTTTCATCATGTAAAGCCTGTAATGATATTTTCGAAGTAATAGTGGAGGACAGGAATCTTACCGCCTTTCACCGGGCGGAGGATTTAAAGCCCTGCCCCTTTGGAAGTCAGGGACTGTGCTGCAAAAATTGTGCTATGGGACCATGCCGGCTGAGTACCAAAGAGGGTGGAACCAAACGAGGAGTTTGCGGGGCCACGGCAGCTACCATTGCTGCCCGGAATTTTGCCCGGATGATTGCCGCAGGTGCTGCCGCCCACTCTGATCATGGCCGTGATATCATCAAGACCTTCTCGATGGTGGCTGAGGGAAAAGCCGAAGGATCGGGGTACGAGATCAAGGACGTCAAGAAGCTGATTGCCGTGGCCCAGGATTTTGGTATCGTGACCGAAGGAAGAAGCACCCAGGAGATCGCCAGGGAACTGGCTCCCATTCTCTCTGCGGAATTCGGCAAGCAGGAAGGAGAATTGCAGTTCATTCAGCGGGCGCCGGAGAAGCGGCAGAAACTGTGGAGGGATCTTGGCGTTGTTCCCCGCGGCGTTGACCGTGAGGTAGTCGAGATGATGCACCGCACTCACATGGGCGTTGATCAGGATGCGGAAAATATCCTGATGCACGGCACCAGGGCCGCTCTGGCAGACGGGTGGGGCGGTTCCATGCTGGCCACCGAAGTGCAGGATATCCTGTTCGGGACTCCCATTCCCTTACGGGGAAAGGTAAACCTGGGGGTCCTGAAGAAGGATCAGGTCAACATCATTGTTCATGGTCATGATCCGCTGCTTTCGGAAATGCTGGTTGTGGCTGCCCAGGATCCGGAAATGATCGGCCGGGCCAGGGCCAGGGGAGCAGCCGGAATCAATCTGGCCGGAATCTGCTGTACGGCCAATGAAATATTGCTGCGGCATGGCATTCCGGTGGCAGGAAATTTCCTGCAGCAGGAGATGGCCATATTGACTGGCCTGGTCGATGCTATGGTTGTGGATGTGCAGTGCATCATGCAGTCTCTGGCTGATCTTGTGCCGTGCTATCATACCGAGCTTATTACCACCTCCGAGAAAGCCAGAATACCGGGCGCTACCCACCTGCAGTTTGAAGAGCATCATGCCCTGAATATAGCGAAAGAGATCGTTGGCCGGGGCATTGAAAACTTTACCCGGCGAAATCCCGACAAGATCGTTCTTCCCAAAGAGGAAATGGACCTTGTAGCAGGTTTCAGCCATGAAACCATTAACTATATGCTGGGTGGAACATTCCGGGGCTCCTACCGGCCACTGAACGATAACATCATGAATGGCCGTATCCTGGGTGTAGCCGGTGTGGTTGGCTGCAACAATCCGCGGGTGAAGCATGATTATGTCACCAACACCCTGGTAAAGGAATTGATTAAAAATAATGTTCTGGTGGTCCAGACCGGATGTGCGGCTATTTCCTGCGCCAAGGAGGGGTTATTGACTCCTGAAGCGGCCAGACTGGCCGGACCGGGCCTGGCTGAGGTGTGTGAAACCGTGGGTATGCCGCCGGTGCTGCACTGCGGCTCATGCGTGGATAACAGCCGCCTGCTGATGGCAGCTACGGCCATGGTCAAAGAAGGCGGTCTTGGCGATGATATCAGCGACCTGCCTCTGGCCGGATGTGCGCCTGAGTGGATGAGCGAGAAAGCGATTGCCATCGGACAGTACTTTGTAGGTTCCGGAGTCTTTACCGTGTTTGGGGCTACCTTCCCCATCATGGGCTGTGAGGAAATGAAAGACCTCCTGTTCCAGAAGTTCGAAAAGATCACCAAGGGAAAATGGGCTTTCGAGCCTGATCCGATCAAGATGGCTCACCTGATGATCGATCACATCAAGGCCAAACGTGCGGCCCTGGGGATCGAGAAAAAGCAGGAGCGCGTCCTGTACGATATGGCCATGCGAAGGGCCCTTGAGGTCTAAAGAGGAAATTGTTCGCCTCACCGTTTGACTGAGCGTGAATGTACTACTGAAAGAACTGAACAAGCCATCTAATGATGAGAAACGAATAAAAGGGGTAAACGATGTCAAAAATAATCGCCTCTGCTGCCATTCGTGGAGCATATAAAATTGTCGGACAGGCTGAGACCGCTCTGGCTGATGCCCTGGCCCAGTATGGTCCGGATCAGGTAATTGAATTTCCCAATACCGGCTATTATCTGCCGGTCATCTATGGTATGTCGGGCATGAAGGCCCAGCGGTTGGGTGATCTTACGCCGATTATGAACCGGGCAAAATCCCTGCTGCCTCCAAATCCTGCGGACAAGGTCTGGCTCCCCTATCTGGGGCATGCTTTGGATGCCGGTATGGCTACCCTGTTTGCTGATGAGGTTATTGAAATTATCAAGTATCTGCAGGCTCCCGTGCCGTATTCCGTAACCGAGAATTGTCCGGAGGATGGTAATTTCTGGCTGGGTGCGGCTGATGATGTCATCATGCGAAAGCGCGGCATCGAGTTTGTCGATGGCACCGCACCGGGATTTGCCGCCTGCGTGGGGGCCTGCCCGACCAATGAAATCGCGGTTAAGATCGCCCGCGAGCTTCAGGAGAAAAACCTCTATGTTTTTATGTCTGCTGACACTCATGGCCGGAGCATGGCCGAGCAGTTGAGGGAAGAGGGTGTGCAGATGGGCTGGGAGACGCGCCTTGTTCCCTTCGGCAAGGATATAACCGCTACCGTCTTTGCTCTGGGATTTGCCACCCGGGCCGCCATGTCCTTTGGCGGGGTGAAGCCGGGAGATTACAGCAGGATTTTGAAATACAACAAGAACCGGATATTCGCTTTTGTTCTGGCCCTGGGTGAGGTTGATGACGAAAAATATGCCCAGGCTGCCGGAGCCATCAACTATGGGTTCCCGGTCATTGCCGATACCGGTATCCCGCAGATTCTGCCTACCGGAATCTGCACCTATGAACATGTAGTGTCAAATATTCCTCACGACAAGATCGTGGGTAAGGCCGTCGAGGTGCGGGGTCTGAAAGTGGCCGTGCACAAGGTTCCGGTGCCGGTTGCCTATGGCCCGGCCTTTGAAGGTGAGCGGGTGCGCAAAGAGGATACCTACGTCGAGATGGGCGGCACCAAGACACCGGCTTTCGAGTTTGCAACCATGAGGGAAATGAACGAAATCGAGGATGGCAAGATCACGGTCATCGGACCTGAAATCGATGATGTGGAACCCGAATCCCGCCTGCCGCTGGGCATTGTGGTTGAAGTGGCTGGCCGGGAATTTCAGTCTGATTTTGAGTCCATCCTGGAGCGTCAGATTCACCGCTACCTGAATGAAGCTCAAGGGGTGTTCCATATGGGCCAGCGCGACATCAACTGGATCCGTATCAGCAAGGAAGCCAAACAAAAAGGGTTCAAGCTGCACCACCTGGGTGACATTATCCATGCCAAGCTGCATGCCGATTATTCGGCCATTCTCGACAAGGTCCAGGTCACCCTCTACACCAGAGAGGAAGATGTGGTGGCCCAGCGTGAGATCGCCCGCAAGGCGTATCATTTCCGCGATGAGAGAATCGGCTCTTTGACCGACGAGAGCGTCGATACCTACTATTCCTGCACCCTGTGCCAGTCCTTTGCTCCCAACCATATCTGCGTGATCACTCCGGAGCGAAGCGGTCTGTGCGGAGCCTATAACTGGCTGGACGGCAAGGCCGCCTACCAGATCGACCCCACGGGGCCTAACCGCCCGATCGCCAAGGGAGATGTGCTGGACGGCGGCAAGGGACAATGGAGCGGAGTGAATGATTTCATTTTCCAGGGCTCCCGGCAGAGTATCGAGCGGTTCAACGCCTACAGCATCATGGAAGACCCCATGACCTCGTGCGGCTGCTTCGAGTGCATCTCCGGCGTTCTGCCGATGGCCAATGCCATTATGACCGTCAACCGCGAGTTTGCAGGCATGACCCCGTCCGGGATGAAATTCTCGACCCTGGCTGGAACCGTTGGCGGCGGGTTGCAGACTCCGGGCTTTACCGGGCACAGCAAGCACTACATCGGCAGTGCCAAGTTCATTTCCGCTGAAGGGGGGCTTTTACGGGTCGCCTGGATGCCTAAAGCCCTGAAAGAGGAGCTTCGGCCCATGATCGAGAAACGGGGAAAGGCACTTGGTGTAGAGAATTTGTACGATTTGATTGCCGATGAAGAAGTAGCTACCACGGAAGAGGAAGTGGTTGAGTTCATGTCCAGGGTGAATCACCCGGCTTTAAACCTGCCACCGCTGTTTTAGGGTGATAGAGTAGGGCAGGAACCAGGTCTTTAGGGGCTGAAGTACTGAGGCTGTTGTGATGCAGGCCAGGTACTTCAGCCCTTTGTCTTTGCTGAGTCCGATGAAAAATACCTTGAAGGATAAGCATTTAAGGCATATAATGGACTATGGAGGTGATGATTATGGGCACCATGACAGGACTTGATGTTTTTGACACCACGGTCCATAAATCGAACGCCTGGCTCAAGGATGTTATGGAAGAACTCGGCTGGCATGATCGGCATAAAGCCTATCTTGCGTTGAGGTCAACGCTGCACGCTTTGCGCGACCGGCTCCTTCCCGATGAATCGGTAGAGTTTGCAGCGCAGCTGCCGATGTTGATCCGCGGCCTCTATTATGAGGGCTGGCAGCCAACTAAGACGCCGAATAAAAAGCGGCACAAGGAGGAATTTCTGGCCAGCATTCTCGGCTATTTTGAGACCGATCCCGACGTGGACCCCGAAGAAGTTGCCCGGGCTGTTTTCAGGGTACTCACCAAGCGGATATCCAGTGGTGAAATTCAGGATATTAAACATCTTTTCCCGGCAGAATTGCGTGAATTGTGGTCCGGACCGGTGTACGCCTGAGTTCCCGGAAAGTTGCATATGGCTCAGTGTGCACGTGTCTCAGTGTCTATCCGAAAAGTTCTGGGAAACATTATCAATTCTGGCGGCATCCCGACTTTTCGGATAGACACTCAGGAAAATAAGTGAAGGGATGTTCAAAAAACCTAATATCAATCCTGCTCATCCTTCCTGCTCTCCTCCCGGGACATCCCCTCCTCCCCTGTCATCCTGGCAGACTGCATCAGCCGGTCGAATTCCTCCTCAGTAAGAAATCCCAGCTTCAGGGCTGCCTTTTTCAGGGTGATATTCTCCTGGTATGCTTTTTTAGCGATCATGGCAGCCCGGTCGTAGCCGATGGTGGTGTTGAGGGCTGTAACCAGCATGAGGGAGTTTTCCACATGGGCTTTGATCCGGTCATGGTTTGGTCTGATGCCTGCTACACACTTTTGGGTGAACGAGGTCGAGGCATCGGCCAGGAGCCGGATGGACTGGAGAAGGTTGTAGATCATGACCGGCTTATAGACATTGAGCTCGAAGTTGCCGGATGCTCCGGCCAGGTTGATGGTGACATCGTTGCCGATCACCTGGCAGGCGACCATGGTCATGGCCTCGCATTGGGTGGGGTTGACCTTGCCGGGCATGATGGAGCTTCCCGGCTCATTTTCCGGCAGGCTGATTTCACCCAGGCCGCATCGCGGACCGCTGGCCAGCCAGCGGATATCGTTGGCGATCTTCATCAGGCTGCAGGCCACGGTTTTCAGTGCTCCGCTGGACTCCACCACAGCATCGTTGGCTGCCAGGGCTTCGAACTTGTTTTCCGCGCTGACAAAGGGCAGGCCGGTCAGGTGCGAGATCTCCCTGGCCACTTCCCCGGCATATCCTGGCGGGGCATTGAGCCCGGTTCCGACAGCGGTCCCGCCAAGGGCAAGTTCCGAAAGATGCGGGAGCGTGTGGCGGATGGCCCTTATTCCATGCTCCAGTTGAGAAACATATCCTGAGAATTCCTGGCCCAGAGTCAGGGGGACGGCATCCTGCAAATGGGTCCGTCCGATCTTGACAATGCCGGAAAATTCCGCTGATTTTTCCTGAAGCGCCTGCTTCAGGTTCATCAGGGCAGGCAGCAGGCGGTGAGTGATCTGCTCGCAGGCTGCAATGTGCATGGCTGTTGGAAAAGCGTCATTGGAAGACTGGGATTTATTGACATGATCATTGGGGTGAACAGGGGATTTGCTGCCAGGCACACCGCCCAGGATTTCGATGCTGCGGTTGGCGATGACTTCATTGGCATTCATGTTGGTCTGGGTGCCGCTGCCGGTCTGCCAGACCCGCAGAGGAAAATGCTCATCGAGATTCCCGGCGATTACCTCATCGGCAGCCTGCTCAATTGCCCCGGCAATTCTCTGATCCAATACTCCCAGCCGGGCGTTCACTCTGGCTGCGGCTTTTTTCAGGATGCCGAGTGCCCGGATAAACTCTCTGGGGAAGCGCTCCTGGCCGATTTTGAAATTATCCAGCGATCTTTGGGTCTGGGCACCATAGTAGCGGTCTTCCGGAACCTCGACCTCGCCCATAGTATCTTTTTCCCTGCGGTTTGGCATGGTTTTTCCCTCCCTGTGGAATGCTCACGTCCTGACATTGCTCTGACTCACCCCTAACTATATCACAAGGTGGCCACAGGTTTGTAGGGATTTCAAATAAATTTCCTTTACGAAAAGCTGTTTTGCGGTTAGAATAAAGGATAAACGCAACTATTCGCAGGGAGGATTTTACTCGATGCGTTCCCAGGTAACCGTTATCAAGACAAAACCGGACTCAGTTCTTGACGATATCCAGAAATTGTGCACTCTGGCCGGGCTGGAGAAGGCTCTTTCCGCATCCTCGGTAACTATTCTCAAGGACAATATCTCCTGGCATTATCCGTACTTAAGTGCCAATACCACCCCCTGGCAGCTCGAAGGGGTGGTTCTGGCTTTGAAAAAGGCTGGTTTCAGCAAGCTGGTGGCTGTCCACAACAACACCGTGGTCACCGATCCGGTGAAAGGCGGGAGGCTGAACAAACTGGAGCCGATTTACCGCCAATATCGGATCCCTGAACGGTACAATTTCAATCCGCAGCATGTCAACTGGATCACCTATCAGCCAAAGGCCAGAATGCATGCCTTGAATCAGATATATCCGGAAGGAATCAGGATTCCGGAATATTTCATCGACAAAAACGTCCTTCACCTGCCAACCGTAAAATGCCACATTTATACAACCACCACCGGAGCCATGAAGAACGCCTTCGGAGGGCTGCTGAACACCCGGCGTCACTATACGCACAGCCTTATTCATGAAACACTGGTTGATCTTCTGGCCATCCAGAAGGAAATCCATTCCGGCATATTTTGCGTTATGGATGGAACCCTCTGCGGCTGCGGGCCGGGTCCCCGGACCATGATTCCGGTTGAAAAGGATTATATGCTGGCCAGCGCGGACAGTGTGGCCATTGATGCGGTAGCCGCCAAAATGATGGGGTTTGACCCGATGAAAATCAAGTACATCCGCCTGGCTCACGAAGCGGGACTGGGAGTCGGTGATCCGAGAGAGATCGAAATCCAGGGAGAGGATATCAGCAGGGTCAATTTCCGGTTTTGGGTAGGAGACAATTTTGCCAGCCGGATCGGCGATCTGCTCTGGTTCAGCCCGCTGAAAAAGTATCAAAAGTTTTTCTTCCATACGCCGCTGGTTTATCTTTTCGTGTTTGGTTCCAGTTTCTACCATGATATGATCTGGTGGCCTCTGGCAGG
Source organism: bacterium (assembly GCA_040755755.1). Lineage (NCBI taxonomy): Bacteria > bacterium. The sequence continues at coordinate 11,843 of JBFLZW010000049.1, forward strand.
CAGGCAAGTCCAAAAGACCATAGAATTAAATACCAAGTGGGGGGAGTTTTTCCATAAATATGGAAGGTGATGGTCGCCTGATGCACCATCACCACCACAGAAGGAGATCCGACATGAATAACAAATCATTCAAGACATGGCTGGTATTAATCCTTTCCCTGCCCATCATCCTGCCGGGCATCTTCCCCGGACGGAGCTTTGGCGGCATGGTGCCTTATGACCCGGCTACTTTGACCACGATCGAAGGAAAGATTACCGGCATCTATACCGTAGATAACCGGGCAACCTCGGAGCTTGGGTTTCACCTGCGGGTGGCGACAGCTTCCGGAGAGTACATCGTTCATGTATCACCCCAGTGGTATGCGGATAAGCAGAACTTTCAGTTTATGACCGGTGAGCTGTTGACGGTCACCGGTTCTGCCTTTACGCGGGATCAGCAAAAGAATATCTATGCGGCCACGATTATCCGTCAATTTTCATCTCTTCCCAAAGAGCAGCAGGTTCTTCTTGCCTCGGAAATTCTTTCTCCCTCGGCTGATACTCAAACCCTCGCCCAAAAGTATGCCATTGCCGCTGATGAGGTGGAGCGCCTCAAGACCAGAGTAAAACAGTACCTTGACCGTGCCCTCTTCCCTGAGCCGATTCAACTGAGGGATCCCAAAACCGGCGATGGCCTGTGGGGAGGACGGTTCTATGAGCAGAATATGCCGCTGATCCGGCAGCAGAGACAGCGGGAAATGCGGAAGATGATCCAGGAGAGAAAACAGCGGTAGCAGTAAGGGTATGACCATCATACCTGATTGTAAAGAAACTTGAAGGAGATTTACTGATGTCTATGTATGATACCGTCATCATCGGAGGAGGGCCGGCAGGATTGAGCGCTGGTCTCTATGCTGCCAGAGCTGGCCTGCGGTCCCTGCTCCTGGAAAAGAGCCTCCTGGGGGGGCAGGCTATAACTACCGACCTGGTCGAGAATTATCCAGGGTTTCCGGAGCCGATCAGCGGCCTGCAAATTATCCAGAATATGGAGGAACAGGCGCGAAAGCATGACCTGGCTATCGAGGTCCGGGGGGTCAGGTCTCTGGAGCGCAACCAGAAAGAATTTTATATTTATCTTGAAGATGGGCCGGGAAATGGGTCGGAATCCAGCAATGCGCTCGTCGCACGCACGATTATCGTGGCCACCGGCACCTCCCCCATTCACCTGAATGTTCCCGGCGAAGCGGAATTCACCGGACGGGGTGTCTCGTACTGCGCTACCTGCGACGGGCCGCTCTTCCGGGAGCGGGAGATCATGGTCGTTGGCGGGGGAAATTCTGCCCTGGAGGAAGCGCTTTTTCTGGCCAAATTCGCCAGGAAAGTTACCATCGTCCACCGCCGCAGCGCTCTTCGGGCAGACAAGATACTTCAGGACCGGGCTTTTCAACATCCCAAGATACATTTTTTGTGGAACTCGGTAATCCAGGAGATCAGGGGAGATTCACAGGTCCGTGAAATCAGCCTGCAAAATCTTGCTGATCAGGCACTGACCACCCAGCCGGCCGATGGCCTGTTTATTTATGTAGGTACAAAGCCCAATACCGGCTGGCTGCCTCCGGCAGTCAAACTGGATCCCCAGGGGTTTATCATTACCGATGAAAGGCTTTCCACCAGCCTTGGCGGTCTTTTTGCAGCCGGTGACTGTCGCCGGAAACCGCTGCGGCAGATCGTTACCGCTGCCAGTGACGGGGCTCTGGCCGGAATGATGGCCTATCACTACCTCCAGGAAAACACTTGACAAAGTTTGAGCAAATACGATATATTGATCTGGTATTAATTGGCCATTAACCTAATAAAAACAAAAGGTTTGTCATGCTACCATCGGTTATTTCCTCTCTGATCGGTGAGGACCTCACCAAAGTTGATCTGCATCTGAAAAGCCTGCTCGAATCGGATAACTCCCTGATATCGCAAATCGGAAATTACATCTGTCAAAGCGGGGGCAAGAGAGTGCGGCCCATTCTCCTGCTGTTGAGCGCTCGGATGGCAGGCTGCCAGAATCCGCAGGCCGGAGACGGCTATCGGGGCCAGCGTGAGCGGGCCATTCATCTGGCCAGTATTATCGAGTTTATCCACGCGGCAACCCTGCTGCATGATGATGTTATTGATAATGCCAACCTGCGAAGGGGCAACCCTTCAGCCAATCAAAAGTGGGGGAACCAGCTTCCCGTTCTGGTCGGAGATTACCTGTACGCCACTTCCTTCTACCTGCTGGTCAAGGATAGAGACACCAGAATCATGGAAGCAGTGTCCAGTGCCACAGCCACGGTGACAGACGGTGAGATTCTCCAGTTGCAGAAAACCGGAGACCTCGGCATCAGGGAGGAAGAATACATCGAGATCATTGCCAAAAAAACTTCCTGCCTGATGGCTGCCAGTTGCCGGATCGGCGCTCTTCTGGGAGGCGTCAGCGAGGAGCAGGTGGAAGCTCTCCATGCATATGGAACGGATGTCGGCATTGCCTTTCAACTGGTGGATGATCTTTTGGATTATGTTTCGCATACGGAAACGATCGGCAAGCCGGTCAACAATGATCTGCAGGGAGGAAACTGCACGCTGCCCCTGATCCGGACCCTGCAGGTAGCCTCTTCGAAGGAGATTGACCGCATCCGACAGGTTCTTTCCCAGCCGGTGTATTCCCCGGAGGATGTAGCCTGGATTGTCAGCCTGATTAAAACCTATGGAGCAGATAAATTTACCCTGGATCGGGCAGCCTGGTATGTCCGGCAGGCCAAGGAGCGGCTGGCTGTATTTGCAGACTCCGCTTACCGGCAGGCACTCCTGGATTTTTCAGACTATATCGTCCAGCGGGATTTCTGATTGTCCATACCGTGAAAAAATTATATCTCACCGTTATTTCAGCAGGTCTGGCCCTGGCTTTGGCCTTGTCACTGGTTGTATGGCTCATTCCCTCCTGTGGTCCTCTGTCTTCCTCATCCAGCCGGATATTTCAGAAAGACCGGTTCCTGATGGGCACCCTGGTTACGATCACCGTGGTGTCGAACCGCAAAGATCAGGCTATGGCTGCTATGGACCGGGCCTTTCAGGTCATGCAGGATATCGAGAATCAGGCCAGTAAAAGGATCCCCGGCAGCCTGACCAGCAGGATCAATCAGGCTGCGGGCCGCAGTGATATCCCTGTTACCCCGGATTATCTGGAAATGATCAAAAGATCTATCGAATATTCAAAGCTGACCCAGGGGGCTTTCGATATCACGGTCGGTGCCGTTACCGAGCTCTATCACTTTGAGGATGGCCAGGGAGTGCTCCCTGACCCCGAGGCCATACGGCAAAAACTGCCGCTGGTCGGTTATCGGAACATTCGCCTCGATGAAGAGCGCCGGACCGTGGGGCTTGCCAAAGCGGGAGCCATGATTGACCTGGGAGGTGTCGCCAAAGGGTTTGCGGTCAACAAAGCCGTAAAGTCACTCCGGGAGGATGGAATCACGGCCGGCATTGTCAATGCGGGCGGTGACATCCGGCTGTTTGGCTGCAAACCCGGACATAAGCTGTGGAACATTGGGATCCAGCATCCCCGGCAATCCGACAAAGTCATCGCTTCGCTGGAGATCACCGATAAATCCATAGTCACGTCAGGTGATTATGAGCGGTTTTTTATCCAGGATACTATCCGCTATCACCATATTCTGGATCCCCAAACCGGTCAGTCTGCCAGAGGGTGTCAAAGCGTGACCATTGTCTCGGAGACTGCCACCGATGCCATGAGTACCGGGATTTTTGTCCTTGGCCCGGAAAAGGGAATGGCTTTGATCGAAAGCCTGCCGGATATCGAAGGCGTGATTATCGACCGGGAAGGCAAGGCACTGGTCTCCTCCGGTCTGCGGTCAAAGCTCGTTTGGAGGTAGATGGCCATTAGGGTTTTAGGCGCTTTGACCTGGGGAGACAAGATACTGATTCTCCTCCTGATTCTGATCAATCTTGGCTCGCTCTTTCTGCTGACCGGCAGGGGAAAGAGCAGCCGGGTGACCATCCAGGCAGGCCAGAAAGTTATCGGCATCTATGACCTTGACTCTTCTCCCCGGAGAGTGGTTCCGGTCCCAGGTCCCCTGGGCTCTTCGGAGGTCGAGATCCGGGAAGGAAAGGTGAGGATGCTCTCATCGCCCTGCCCCAACCAGGTCTGCACCAGGGCTGGCTGGATCGACCATCAGGGGCAGATCATCTGCTGTGTGCCCAACCAGGTCCTGATCCGGATTTCGGGCGATAAGGCAAACGATCCATCCCTTCACCTGGATGGTGTCGCCCGATAGGGGAGAGAGGGAGAGTGATGGATAGATCGCAGCGTCGGAAGAAAATCAACCGCACCGTATTCCTTTCCCTGCTGTCGAGCATGGCCGTCATCTTTTTCATTGTCGAATCGGCCATTCCCAACCCTGTGCCCTGGCTGAGGCTGGGACTGGCCAATATCGTCATTATGGCGGTCATTGTTCTCTATGGGGTGAAGGATGGACTGTTGGTGTCATTCCTGCGGGCTATAGTTGGATCTTTACTTATCGGCACCTTCCTGGGGCCGAGTTTCTGGCTCAGCATATCGGGGGGGCTTGTCAGCACTCTGGCCATGAGCCTGATGTACCGTTTTTTTTACCCCTTTTTCAGCCTGGTGGGCATCAGTATTATCGGTGCTTATGCCCACAGTCTGACCCAGATGGTGTTAGTCTTTTTCTTTCTTATTCAGCGCAGGGAAATTTTTTACCTCCTGCCCGTTATCCTCTTGAGCTCCCTCATCACCGGATTCATTAACGGCCTGGCTGCCACCTTCCTGGTGGAGCACCTGCAGAAGGTGCTGCCTGAAACCGGGTGAGCGGCTGGCAGGCACGACCATTCCTGAACAGGAATAATCCTCCGGGTTTTTGCAAGGTTGCGAAATCCAAGGACCTTCTTCAACAAATCTTACACCCTATGACACAAAATGCTTTATTAGGTCATTGGAGTAATGACCCGCTTTATCAACTAACTCATCATTCCTGATCTCAGATCCAGGCCGAATATCCAAAAAAGAATCAAGAAGCAAGTTGACAGATTTGCTCAATACCTGTAATATTGACCAGAAATCCAACTAAGATCTCGATAATACCGTTAAGGTCTCGGTAGCACCGTATGGGTATTCAACTATGTCATTCAACGCTTCTCTTCAGGGATTTTTGAGGGCTTCACCAAATAGGTATTCTCAAGGATAATATTTTTTTTTATGATTAAAAGATTATTCTGGTTTCTGGCTGTTTTATTTGTGACTGCCGATTCCTTTCTGGCCGCGGATCTTTTAATGTCCAAGATCAGTACCCAATGGGAGGATATGACCAGTCTTGAGGTTGCATTCGGCAATCAGCCCAAATCGCGGCCTGCCGGTATCAGGTATTCGGATTATATGGTAATTACCAAGCGGAACCTTTTCAAGACAGCCGACCTGAAAAAACAGGAAGAGGCAGCCAGATCACAGGAACCAAAACCGCAGGAAGTCAAATCTCTGGCTCCGTTGAAGTTGAAACTGCTGGGAACGATTGTCGGGAGCATCCCCGATCCCCGGGCTATCATTTTGGACCTCAACACCCAAAAGCAGGATATGTATCGAGAGGGTGAGATGGTTACCGAAGCCACCATCGTCAAGATATTCCGCAACAAGGTCGTGCTCAATCATGGGGGAAATGAGGAGATACTCCTGGCCTTTGAGTCTGAAGGTTCCCCTTCCGGTCGGGGGAATAAGCCACCTGACCATGCAAAGCAGGTTGAGCAGCCGGGTAGTGCTCCCCTGGCCCGCTTCGATTTAGGCCGTCTGGGCAGACGGGTATCCCAAAACCGGTGGGAGCTTGATCGGAGTGAGGTTGACCGGGCCGTGGAGAATGCCAGTCAACTCTTGACTCAGATCCGGATTGTCCCCCATTTTGACAAAGGGCAGCTCAATACCCCTGACGGGTTCCAGATTGCCAATGTAAAGCAGGGAGGATTTTTTGATAAACTGGGCATTATGCCGGGAGACATTGTCAAAGAAGTCAACGGAGAGGCGGTTAACAGCCCGGAAAAAGCCTATGCTGCTTACCTGAAGTTTAAAAATGAACCCAATATCAAAGTTGTGATCGAAAGGCAGAATCAGCTCCAAACACTGACCTATGATATTCCATAGCATAGCAGTGGGCGATGCCTTGCAGGAGGAAGGTAATCGGTGATAACAATCAAAAAGGTCCCGAAGTGGTTCTTATGCGTGCTCTTTCTTGTAACTGTCTTGAGGGTGGCATACGGCTGGACGCAGGAGGTCCCTCCTTTACCGGGCGGGGCTGCGAAAAACTTTCTGGCGGATAAAGGTTCCTCGAAAAAAGTGTCTATGGATTTCGATAATGTCGATATCCGGCTGGTCATCAAGTTCATGAGTGAGCTTACAGGAAAGAATTTTATCCTGGATGACCGGGTAAAGGGAAAGGTAACGGTACTTTCCCCCACCCAAATACCGGTTAAGGATGCTTACCGGATTTTCGAATCGATCATGGAAGTCAATGGATATACTACGGTCACTTCGGGGAATGTTGTCAAAGTCGTTCCTGACAGCACCGCTGCCAGCAAGAACCTGGAAACCGTTACCGGAGAATCGTCCGATATCGGGCAGGAGAGCAGCGATGCCATGGTCACTCAGCTCATCCCCCTTGAGTATGCCGATGCCGAACGGGTCAAGGCCATACTGCAACCCCTGATTTCCCGGGAAAGCAAAATCCTGAGCTATCTTCCCACCAACACGCTGATCCTGACCGAACGGGCTTCGAACATCAATCGGCTCATGGCTATCCTGAAAGAGATTGATGTTGAAACGGAAGATTCCATTATTTCAGTTATTCCCATTCAGCATGGGGATGTCGATAACCTCACCAAGCAGTTACAGACCCTGTTCGGAGAGCGGGCAAACACCTATCATAAAAGCCAAAAATCCCACTCAGGCCAGGGGAGTGCGCTGAAAATCCTCCCCGACAGCCGGACCGGTAACATCATTGTCCTGTCCGATCCGGAACAGCTTGAAGAGATCAAGGAATTACTCAAGCAGCTCGATGTTCCGGTTCCCAGGGATAAGGATGACATCCATGTCTATTTTCTCAAAAACTCCAAAGCCGACGATATGGCCAAGGTCCTGGCCCAGATCATGTCAAAAACCATGACTACCAAGGGAGCAAAGGACAGCAAGCCGGATACTCCGCTTACCGTCGTGGCTGACAAGGCCACCAATTCCCTGATTATTACCGCCTCTTCCGTGGATTACAGCGTTATTGAGCGGGTACTGCAAAAGCTTGACATCATGCGGCCTCAGGTACTGGTTGAGGCCCTGATCGCCGAAGTAAGCTACGACAAGTCACGGGAGCTCGGCGTGGAGTGGCGGGCCATGCGTGAGCCTTCAGGGCATGACAGCATACTTCCCCTGGCGGGAACGAGCTTTGGTAAAATCAATGAAGTAATAGCCAACCCCATGGCTCCGCCCGGAGGCATGTTTATCGGCCTGACCAAGGGGTACATTAATATGGGGGGACTTTCCTTCCCCAATCTGGCGGCACTGGTTGCAGCTTACCAGACCGACAACGACGTGAATATCCTCTCCACGCCCCACATCCTGACCACCGACAACGAGGAGGCGGAAATCATTGTCGGCCAGGAAGTCCCTTTTGCCGGAGCCAGAGAGGTATTGAGCAACAACGCCAGCAATTCCATCTACTCGATTAATTATAAGAATGTCGGCCTTACCCTGCGCATCACTCCCCACATTAATCAGGATGATTATGTCAAGCTGGAGATCTATCAGGAAATCAAGCAGATAGCTTCAACTACCATCAGTCAGGCCGGTCCAACTCCGACGACAACTATCCGCCAGGCCAAAACTTCCGTGGTAGTGAAAGATGGTCAAACCGTAGTCCTTGGCGGGTTGATCCAGGATGATAAGTTCGATAATTCCCAGCGGGTTCCCTGTCTGGGGTCCATTCCTATCATTGGCCTGGCCTTTAAGTCCATGAACAAGCGAAACCAGAAAAGGAACCTTCAGATATTTATCACCCCGCATATCATCAAGGAACCGGAAGATATCGATGTCTTTACGAGCGGGATGAAGAATCAACTGCGAAGTCAGGAAGGAAAAACGGAGGTCAGCAGTCCGCAAGAGCCGCAGGAAACCAGAGGATCCAAGCAGCCCCAGCAAAAAACCATCAATCGAAAACAGCGGCACAAGAAGAAAGACATCAAGCAGCACCAGACTATTCAAGATCAAGAGCAGCAGGAAAAGGCGAAAGATCAACAGCCGAAGGCAAAAGCCACAGACCCGGTGCCACAGCCGGAAAATGCCGGCCAGGGGCAGCAGGAAAAAATTCAGGGAGCAGTCAAATAACCAATGGGCCTGAGCAAGAAGAGTCTGGGGACTATTCTCCTCGATCAGAACCTCCTCACTGAGGAGGCATTATCTGAAGCGCTGAATATCCAGAAGACCAAGGGAGGCAAGCTGGGTAAGATCCTTGTTCATCTGGGATATCTGAGCGAAGTCGAATTACTGCGGGCCATGAGCCTGAAATTTGGTATCCCTTTTCAAGAGGCGATCGACTTTCAATTGGATGCGGACCTGATTCAGAAAATCCCCTTTCATTTCTGCAAGCAGTACAAGCTGATCCCCTTTGCCAGGATAGACGGCCATATCAAGGTGGCTATTTCCGACCCCCTGCAGATACACCTGCTGGACGATGTGCGGCTTCTGAGCAGCCATCCGGTAGAGCCGGTTATCTGCACTGAAGATACGATCCTTGAAGCCATTCACGAGGTTTATCACCAATCTCCGGAATCCGCCGAGAAGATGGTCAAGGATCTTGATATGGAAGACTCCTCCGGCCTGATTGCCGATATCGGCGAGGAAGCCAGGGATATCCTGGACATGGCCAACGAGGCCCCCATCATTAAACTGGTCAACCTCATTCTGCTCCAGGCGATCAAGGAGCGGGCCAGCGATATCCACGTGGAACCACTGGAGCGGGAGCTTCGCGTCCGCTACCGGATTGACGGCATTCTCTACGATACCCTGACGCCACCCAAAAAATATCAAACAGCTATTATCTCCCGGATCAAGATCATGTCCAAAATGAACATTGCCGAAAAGCGGCTGCCGCAGGATGGCCGGATGAAGATCAAACTGGTTGACCGGGAAGTCGATATCCGGGTGTCCACCATTCCCGTGGCCTTTGGCGAGCGGGTGGTGATGCGGCTTCTGGATAAAAACTCCAACATCCTGACCCTCGAAGACCTTGGGTTTTCCGACAAAGACCTCATGGAATTCGGGTCCTTCATCAGCTATTCACACGGGATTATTCTGGTTACCGGCCCGACGGGCAGCGGGAAAACTACCACCCTGTACGCAGTTCTCCGCAAGATCAATTTTACCGACAAGAACATCATCACCGTTGAAGATCCGGTTGAATATCAGCTCGATGGCATCGGACAGATCCAGGTCATGCCGAAAATCAACCTGACCTTCTCCGCCGGGCTTCGCTCTATCCTGCGCCAGGACCCGGACGTTATCATGGTGGGCGAGATCCGGGACCTTGAAACCGCCGAGATTGCCATTCAGGCATCTCTGACCGGGCACCTGGTGTTCAGCACCCTGCATACCAACGACTCTGCCGGGGCCATTACCCGGCTCCATGATATGGGCGTCGAGCCTTACCTTGTCGCCTCGTCCGTGATCGCTATTCTTGCCCAGCGTCTGGTTCGGCTGCTGTGCCCAAAGTGCAAAAAGGCAGCCTGCCCGGACCCGATCTCACTGGAAAAGATCGGTCTGACAATCAAAGACCTGCCGCAAGGGGTTGTCTACACCGCCCAGGGCTGCTCTCACTGCCTGCATACCGGATACCGGGGCAGGACCGGTATCTACGAGCTTTTGACTATCGACGATGAAATCCGAAGGGCCATTATGAACCGGGCCGAGGCCGGGGCAATTAAAAAGATCGGATTAAAGCGGGGCATGACCTCCCTGCGCCAGGACGGGGCCCGAAAAGTAGCCGCAGGAATAACCACCATCGAAGAGGTCCTTCGGGTGTCCCAGGAAGATATTTTTTAATAATGAAAAACTGCCATGGCCATATTTGAATACCGCGCCCTCGATAGGCAGGGAAAATCCGTCAAGGGGTTGATCGATGCCGACAGCCCGCAGGATGCTCAGGCAAAATTACGGCGGGACAACATCTATCCCTTCAACCTCAAAATCACTACCGCAGCCCATAAGCGCCTGTCGAAAAACGAGCTTTTTACCCTGCTCCAGCCGAAAACCAAGACCAGGGAGATAGCCGTCATAACCCGGCAGTTAGCCACGCTCCTCAAGGCCGGCCTGCCCCTGATGCAGGCCCTGGCCGCGCTGGTTGATCAGATCGATGCCGAGCACACCAAAAAAATCTTCATCGATATCCGTGAGAAGGTCAAGGGCGGCATGCCGCTGTCCAAAGCGATGTCAGAGCATCCCCAGGTTTTCTTTCGGCTGTATGTGCAGATGGTCCGGGCCGGAGAAGCCAGCGGATCTCTGGACCATGTTCTGGCCAGCCTGGCTAATTACCTGGAAAAAAAGATCCAGCAGAGAAATAAGATCCTCTCCACCCTGGCCTATCCGGCATTCATGCTCTTGATTGGAGTGGCTGTTCTGACTTTCCTGATGATCTATGTCATTCCGACCATCACGAATATCTTTGTGGAGATGAAGCAGAGCCTTCCCCTGCCTACGCTGGTCCTCATCCGGTCAAGTGAATTGCTGCAAAGGTTCTGGCTCCCGCTGCTGCCGGCTCTTGCCCTGCTCGTCCTGGCATTCAATAAATACCGTCATACGGAGTCCGGCGGGCTTTTCGTTGACCGGACCTTACTCAAACTGCCAGTCTTCGGAGAGCTTATCCGCAAGATCGATACCGCCCGCTTTGCTCAAACCCTCGGCATCCTGGTCTGCAACGGGGTCCCTATCCTGGACTCATTAGCCATTGTCAAGGATGTCATCACCAACCGGCTGCTGGCCAACGCCATAGAAGAAGCACGCCACTGCCTCCAGCAGGGAGAGGACCTGGCAGTCCCCCTGAAAAAGGCCAAGGTATTTCCCCCGATTGTGACCCATATGATCGCCATCGGAGAAAAAAGCGGACAATTGGAAGAGATGCTGGCCAATATTGCCGAAGGCTATGCCAATGAGGTTGACATGACCGTCAACAGCCTGACATCCATCCTCGAACCAGCTATTATCCTGCTGATGGGAGCCATCGTCGCCTTTGTGGTCCTGTCCATACTCCTGCCCATATTCGAGATGAACCAGATAGTTTAAGGGTGCCCTTGTAACACCCTGTATAATACCTCACCCAATTCTCTGGTCTCAAATGGCTTGGCAACGACACCACTGAATCCGTATCGCTCATAATCCGACATGATGGTATCATTGGAATATCCACTTGAAACAATCGCTTTTACCCCGGGATCTATCGCACGCAGCTTCTGAACGGTCTCTTTGCCCCCCATACCTCCCGGGACAGTCAAATCCAGTATGACAGCATCGAAGGCTTCTTTCGACCCGATCGCCTTTTTATACAGATCGATCGCCTCCTGGCCGTTACTCGCAAATTCAACGCTATACCCCAGAAGCTTGAGCATCCGTCCTACCAAGTTTCTGATATCGAATTGATCATCCATACATAAAATCTTCCCTTTTCCCGGACGAGGTTTTCTCTCTGCGATACTATCCTGAATGGAAACAGCCTTTCCCGATGCAGGAAGATAGAGATGAAAGGTTGTGCCAGCTCCTGACCGGGACTCAACCGTAATATGTCCCTTATGTTTTTTCATGATGGAATAGGTAATGGCCAGACCGAGACCGCTTCCTTTTGATTTCGTGCTGAAGTAGGGATCGAATATTTTGGCAAGAATCTCTTTCGGTATTCCAGTTCCATAATCCTTGATTGATATCTTTACATAATTGCCTGCCCTCAGAGGCAGGCCGCCGCTTTCCTGAAGCGTGACATTCTCTGCAAATACCTCGACTTTTCCACCTCCGGGCATAGCTTGTTCAGCATTAATCAATAAGTTATTCAGTACTTGATTTATTTGTCCCTCATCTATTTCAACCGCCCAGAGGTCATCCGGAATAGACAATTCATATCTGATATTAGAGCCACTCAGGGAGAATTTCACGGCACTAGCGACTAACTTGGCAATGGACAGCCGTTTTCTTACGGGATCCCCCCCTTTGGAGAAGGTAAGCAATTGCTGCGTCAGGTTCTTTGTCTGCCGGGATGCTTTCTTCGTTTCCTCCAGGAGCTCACCGATATCCTCACCGGATTTGACGGAAAGCTCCATGAGAGAGAGATTCCCTAGCACGCCCGTTAGTAAATTATTAAAGTCATGCGCAATGCCTCCCGCCAGGACACCGAGAGATTCAAGCTTTTGGGCCTTCAGCATTTCTTCTTCCATTCTCTTGCGTTCCGTGATGTCCCGCAGAACGGAAAGGATGCCAACCGGCTGTCCCTGAGAATTCAGCAGGGGATTAATCCTGGCCTCTGTCCAAACTGTGGACTTTTCCTGACGGGTAACCTCAAGCTCCAGGGTCCGGGACATAAACCGCCTCCCCGGATTTAGGTCCACTGTCTTGATTATTTCCTGAAAGATTTTCCGGACAATCAGCAAAGAATCCTCGGTGAACCATTCCTGAATTCCCTGGCTCGTGGACTCTTCACTGCTGTAGCCACGAAGGCGCTGAATAGAAGGGCTTACATAGGTGAGCTGAAGGTTGAGATCCACCGTAAATATTACGTCCGTTATGTTCTCCGCCAGGAGCCGATAGTCATGGACAGCATTATCGGCGCGTATTCGTTCCATCTCAATGAGCCTTCCCTTGGCCTCGTCCAACTCCTGGTGATAGGAGCTTAAGACCCTCTGGAGATCATTGAAAGCCCTTGTCAGATCGCCAACCTCATCGAGGGAGGTAACTTCAACTTCTGCATTTAACGCCTCTTTCGTATTCTGTATCCTTACCATTTGCCTGGTCACATCCTGGACGGCCGATGAGGTATCATGGGCCACATAGTAGCTGATAACCGCCACAAATGCCAGGAGGTAACATCCCATGACCGGGAAGTAGAATAACACGTATCGTATTTTGCTCTCCTTTGCGGGATCGGGATTCAGTCTGATAATAGTTCCGGCGTAAAGGCCCTGAAAGGGCCCTTCGAGGGGCAAAACCCGCAGAGCTGTTCCCGGAGCATCTTTGATCTTGGCTGTGCCTTCCGGATCAGCGAGGAGGCGACTCCTGATATCATAATTATCAGGAATGATGGAGGGCTTTCGGGTAAGGTATTTCCCGCCCGAGTCAACAACAAATACGCTTTCGGCCAAAGGCCTGCTTTCCAGATATTCCTTGAGCTCGTGTCTGGAAGCAAATTTATCCGCACTTTTTTTGAAGGAGATCAGCACTGCATTTCCTGACTCTATCTCATCATGCCAGAATATATCGTTAATTCGGGAAATTGAGAAAACAACAGTAAAAAGGAACACCATAGCTGAAAGTGTAAGCACCGCAGTAATAAATCTGGCCTTTATCGGCATCCTGAAACCGATATCCCCGGCACTGCCCGATGTTGCCTTCAGGATGATAACCATCTTATGTCTCGCATATACGTACACCGCCAGGGAAGCACAGATAGTATATGCCCAAATAAGCCCCATAGATAAGAGTCTTTCTGACAAGGGATAGAATTTGAACCAATATGAATCCACCCCAAGAGCAACGAAAGCCACGCCGGATAAAATGATGAGAAGAAATTGCCCGGTTATCTTTAAGGGTAAGTTAAAAGCGGCTGTCCTTATCTCCTGGAGATGCCCTGGCTCTTTGCTGTCTGGCCTGTAAAAAGCCCTGATGGGTTTTAATGAGCGATATACCAGAATGGAGAGAGCTGCCATGATAATGGGCGTAAAGATCGTAAAGTTTAAAAAGTCAGCTTTTCTTATGGCTTCCGTATAATCTACAACAAGGGGATCAGCAATCTTTAAAATAATTGCCCCGCTGACAATTACCAGGTTTATGAATAATAAAATGTCCCGGCAAATATTTTTCCCTTTTACCATGTTATTTAAACCTGCCATATGAGTATCTTCTATTTGCCTGGTTCAGTTTTATCGTCAGACCAAGCTGTGTGCGAGACTTTAAAAGCCTCTTAATGATGGAGGGAATTGAATAAAACTGCCTGGTTGCCCAGTTATGTCCCTCTTGGAGCTCATCAGGAGACATCATCTTCGGGATAAATACGACATATTCAGAATTATACTTTGACCAGTCATAGTGCAGTATCCTCTGCTCAGCCTTCAATCTTTGGAAAAGCACGGTATTGGGATATGGGGTTAAGATGCTGAAGCTGATTCCATCTATGGCCGCTTTCACCGCTGTCTCCAGGGTTCTCTCGAATATACTTTTGTCATCAGTATCAAAGCCGAAAATTATTCCTGCCAGAACCGCTATCCCGGCATCATGGAACTTGCGGATATCATCCTTCAGAGTATCAACCTTATTAAATCCCTTGTTGACGGTCATCAGGCTTACCTGAGATACCGATTCTATTCCGACGAACAATCCTATGCAACCGCTCCGGGAAGCCATATCCAGAAGCTCACGATCTCTGGCTATGGTTATCGAACCCTGGCCAAGCCACTTTTTCCCAAGGGATATTAACCTCTTGAACAGCTCTTGAGCATAGGCGGGAGTACCTGCTATATTGTCATCCCAGAAAATAAACGTATCGTCTTGGAAGGTTTCTATCTCGCTGATTACCTCATCTACGGGCCGAAGCCTTTGGCCTTTACCGTAAACAGAGGCTAACGCACAGAAATCACAGCTAAAAGGACAGCCTCTTGATGCCTGGATCACATCTGAGATAATGTATTTTTCTCTCTTGAGCAGGTCTCTGCGTGCAAAGGGGAGCGACCGCAATTCAGGGGCATTCGAACGGTAAAAACGTTTCAGGTTATTCCTTTTAAAATCCTCGATAAGCGCGGGCCAGGTGTCCTCCGCCTCGCCTATCACCACAGCGTCGGCATGCCCCTTCACCTCATCAGGAAATAACGATGCATGAGGGCCTCCCATAACAACTTTTTTGCCCTTCTTTTTAAATATTGAGGCGAGCTCATATGCCCTCTGCGCAAAAGGTGTAACAAAGGTAATGCCTACTAAATCAGCATCCGTTTGGAAATCAATAGGCTCAACCATTTCATCAGAAATTGATACCTCTACATCAGGAGGCGTAAGCGCCGCTATATACGGCATGGTAAGCTGGGCAGGCTTAAAGATAAAATTCTCTCTCTTGCCCAGTCCTCCGTAATCAGCATGAAGTGGCTGAATGAGCTCTACTTTCATAGATGTTCCCCCCACATCTCATCAACCTGATTGTTCAACTGAGTAAATTTTTTAATTCATTAACATGGTAAATTCAATAGATATATTTATCAATATAGCTTATATATTATTAGCTATTTATTATCTTTTTTAATTATACCATGCCTATAATGCCATAACAATATATCAGTCCCTCAGATGAGCTAACAAAAAGATAGTCCTTCCCCTTTTCAAAAGAGGTTTCAGTTCAATGGGGGCCTGTCCCTTTTCCTGCTATCAGTTTGTATTAGCTGCTGTCTATGGAGAATGCTTTGCCGAGGTAATAGAGGGCAGGCAAAGATCGACGCACTGACAAGCCATAAGGTCAAGGGCACGCTGGAGGCCGGACATGTTATATCCAGAGACATGTTATATCCAGAGGAGATATCGGCTTTCTTGGAGAGGCCGGCACAAAATACCTGGAGGTGAAAAGGAATAACCAGGGTGAATCTTCTGGTATAGACCTTCATAAAGGTTTTTTAGGGATAGACTTTTTGCCTGATTCGATCAGATGGGAAAACTTGCAGGTTGATGTGGGATGATGAATCATTTGCTTGACGATGACGATAAATAAGTATAATCTTAGATAGTGAGGTATAAACCAAAATAAATAAAGGATACAGGAACTATGGAAAAAGAATATATGACTCTTAGCGAAGTAGCTCAATTTTTAAAACTAAGTGTACCTACTATCAAGAATTATCTCAGAGATAAGAGAATACCGGCTTACAAAATAGGTGGAAGATGGCTTTTTGAAAAAAATGAGATAAATGAATGGGTTGCTTCTCAGAGGCAATCAGTAAAGGTAGCCACAAGATGAGCATCGAGGCAATAGAACTGTTCGATATCTTCTCTGAGACCTTCGGCAAGGAAAAAGCTCAGGCAGCGGTAAGGGATATTGAAACCCTGATAAGTGACCATAAGCGGGAATTGGCAACGAAAGAGGATATCCAGAAGATTGATACCCGACTATCCGAAACCGAGCTTAAGCTGACCAAAGAGATCAGAGAAGTAGAGCTTAAGCTGACCAAAGAGATCAGAGAAGTAGAGCTTAAGCTGACCAGGGAAATAGAGTTAAACCGTAGAGAAATTGAAGCGGTAAAATTGGAGATAGAAAAGGCAAAATCCAGCACGGTCAAATGGGTTGTCGGTTGGGTTGCAGGTCTTTTGATTGCCTATACAGGAGCAATTTTCACCTTGCTTATGCTGGTCAAAAAATAGTCGGGCCGGTAAATGTTCTCTGCACTTATCCCAAAATATCGTAACGCATTGAAGCGGCTTTTGGACAGTATCACTTCAGAAAAATGCTGCATACTCACCAATTCTCGACTTTTTCACGAATCAATTTTCATCCGAGATGCCGATATAATATAGCCTATTAAATATCTTTTTCTAATCATTTCATGAATTTTTAAATGGGGGATAAACCATGAAAAGGCTGAGCTTGGTATCTGTACGATTGGCATCTGCATCTATAGTATACATAACTGTTATACTGCTGGCAGGCTGCTTTTTCTTCCAGAGCGCCTCGATAGCTTATTCGATGAGCCAACCGGCAGGAAAATCTCTCCGTTCAATAAGAACCGATCAAGCTGCATACCGTGCCGGGGGGCTGGGTTGGATCAGAAGGAATACCGAAAAAGAATCGTTACCTCAGTTTTCCAGTTGCAGAGCGTTGAAAGCTCGATTAAATGCCATGACCAAAGCATCAGGAGGAAAGAGCGGGACTCCCTTTGGAATATATGCTCCCAGGGCAACCTTTGGCTCCGGCAGATCCGGGCCGCTGTCCGGCCTGGTGGATTCCGGGGGAGATGGCGCGGATGATCATTCAACCACCAATGTCCAGGTGGCTGGCGTGGATGAATCAGATCAGGTCAAGAATGATGGCGGCTATATCTATATGGTGAAGGGAAAAAGCGTCAGGATTATCAAGGCGTATCCTGCCGGTGAGCTGCATGAGCTTCCCAGGATTGACTTTTCCGGCTCTTCGTTCAATCCCGCTCAGCTCTATGTGAATGGGAATAAATTAGTCGTTATCGGCAGCGACTATCATGACTATCCCCAGCCTCTGGATGGGGGAACCGGGCCGGTGAAAACCATCACTCCAGGCCGTACGCTCTTTGCCGCCTCCTCATACCCCTCCTATCTGCCGCCATCTTCTCTCACCAGGGTGATTATCTACGATATAACCGACCGGGCAGGTGTCAGGGAAGAGCGAAATCTTACCTTTGAGGCTGATTATCTGCAATCGAGAAGAGTGGATGACACCCTCTATCTGATCATGAATCAATATCCTCAGTATATCGTAACTGCAAATTCTCCTCAAGGGCTGGTTCCCCGGTATGCCGATTCCACCCGCTCTTGCGGGGATGAGCCTCTCTGCGATTGCGAGCAGGTATCCTATGTGCCCGGCTCTACCGAATCTTCCTATCTCATCGTGGTAGCTATTCCGCTCCAGGACCCGGCCAAAGAGATCGGCAGTAAGGTAGTTCTCGGAGCAGGTCAGAACCTGTATGCTTCAAAAGATAACTTATACCTTGCAGAGATAAGCTATATTGATGAACAGGATCCTGCCCGGTATTATCTCAACGGCCCGCATACTCTTATTCATAAGTTCAGCTTTGACGATGTGAAAATCAGTTATGCAGGCAAAGGCAAGGTAGCGGGTTTTATCATCAATCAGTTCTGCATGGATGAATATGACCACCATTTCCGAATAGCCACGAGCGGGAGATGGAATGCCAGGGATGAAGAAAACATTTCCAGTAATAATCTCTTTGTTCTCGACGAGGATATGAAACTGGTTGGGAGTATTGAAAATATCGCTCCGGGAGAGAACATCAAGTCAGTCAGATTCATGGGGGAGAGAGCTTATATAGTTACTTTCCTGCAGGTCGATCCCCTCTTTGTGATCTCGCTCAAAGACCCTTCAAATCCCCAGATACTTGGGCAGTTGAAAATTCCCGGCTACAGTGAATACCTGCACCCCTATGACGAAAACCACCTGATCGGCTTTGGCCGTGAGGTCGATCCCATCGAGGCCGATAAGCTTACTGCCGGCGGGGCTATCCCCTCCACAGCCCTTTTGGGTATGAAGCTTTCCCTGTTCGATGTGAGTGAAGTCACCCATCCCACAGAGGTATTCAAGGAAGTTATCGGCTACCGGCATACCGACTCCGAACTGCTGAGAGACCATAAGGCCCTGTTATTCAGCAAGGCCGATAACATCATGGCCTTCCCGGTTACGGTTACCCGCAAGATCGATCAGTCTGCGGATAAATACCAGGATTTCGAATATATCTTCCAGGGAGCCTATTTTTACCAGCTCGATTTAACCAGCGGCTTCGAGAAAAAGGCAGCCATAACCCACTATGATAACCCGGATGAGGCTTTTCTGAAAATCGGATACCGCTACTATGGCGGTGAAGACGAGATCAGGAGAATCATCTCCATCGGTGACCACTTCTATACCATATCCGACAGCAAGATCAAGGCGATCGGCAGGCAAACTTATGATGAGGATATGGTGATTACTCTGGATAAGTAAGTAACAAACGCCAAAGGCGCTGAAGAAGTGCAATCCTGATGCTGATGCAGGAGATTTCACTTCTCAGCGCCTTTATTACTTAATTACTTATGGCAAATACTCATCCAGAGCATAGTTTACCATAGCCTGGACCTCACCTTTGACCTCAGGCCCCACACCGGCCATTTGCTCCAGAACAGAAGCGGGCAGGTCCTTGAAAAAGTTCTTGAGGATAAATTCAGGGTTAAGGATGCTGACAATCACCTTATCGGGTTGCTGATATACGGGCGTGCCATTCTGATCCCAGGTAAGGTCATTGAGCCAGACCGAGATCGTACAGGGCAGGGCGATCATATACTTGCCGCCTAAACCGACTATCTGCCGGGCATAATAGGCAGAACACAATTTTATTTCCCCTACCCTGGCAAAGGGATTGTCTTCTTTGGTAATATCACCCACCGGAATATTGAAATCATTCCTGATCACGTGCCAGTCGTCACGTGCATACGGGGTGTTGCCAATAGCTGAAATGATGCTATTCTTTACTTCGCTCAGGAACTCAGGAGCGCTCTGCCCCTCATCCTTATTTCCGGCCAGGGGAATCTCCAGTTGTATGCCATACCCTTTCGTACCGGCATAGCCCCCTCCTCCTTCTGCCGCCCAGGCCTGGACAGCAGCCACTTCCTGTTGGGTATAGAATGGTGCCTGATGCTCATAGACCCATTCTCCACCCAGGATGGTAACGGCTGTCTTGACTATCTCTTTGGTATGGGTTTTAATCATGGCCGCAAACTGATCAAACCCTGGAGCACTCATGACATCCGCAAAGTAGAAGGCAAAAAGTGCCGATTCATCCAGGGTGTTGATATTGATGATATCATCTACCCCATCCTGATCGCTGTCCTCTGTCCAGATGCCGACCTTGCAGGGCATACCCAGAGCATGATGTTGTCCCATGCTCATGGCATCATCGGCAAACGTGGGAGCACATATCTCCAGCAGAATGCCGTAACTTCCCGCAGGGAAAGGCATGGTTTTTTCTTCAACCACCACCCAGGGATTAACCGGATCAGCACCCTCCTGGGGCACAAAGGAAAAGCCAGCTACCGCAGCCTTTACTGCCTGAACCGCTTCATTGTAAGCAACATCCACCCCTTTGCCAGCCGGAACACGGACTCTGCCCATTAGAATGCTGGTAGAAAGCCTTGGGGTCAGGTGATTCGGATAGGAATAACTCTTCAACCCATTATTAACCATAGCCAGGAGTTGATTTTTAATCTCAGGCCCCACACCGGCCATTTGCTCCAGAACAGAAGCGGGCAGGTCCTTGAAAAAGTTCTTGAGGATAAATTCAGGGTTAAGGATGCTGACAATCACCTTATCGGGTTGCTGATATACGGGCGTGCCATTCTGATCCCAGGTAAGGTCATTGAGCCAGACCGAGATCGTACAGGGCAGGGCGATCATATACTTGCCGCCTAAACCGACTATCTGCCGGGCATAATAGGCAGAACACAATTTTATTTCCCCTACCCTGGCAAAGGGATTGTCTTCTTTGGTAATATCACCCACCGGAATATTGAAATCATTCCTGATCACGTGCCAGTCGTCACGTGCATACGGGGTGTTGCCAATAGCTGAAATGATGCTATTCTTTACTTCGCTCAGGAACTCAGGAGCGCTCTGCCCCTCATCCTTATTTCCGGCCAGGGGAATCTCCAGTTGTATGCCATACCCTTTCGTACCGGCATAGCCCCCTCCTCCTTCTGCCGCCCAGGCCTGGACAGCAGCCACTTCCTGTTGGGTATAGAATGGTGCCTGATGCTCATAGACCCATTCTCCACCCAGGATGGTAACGGCTGTCTTGACTATCTCTTTGGTATGGGTTTTAATCATGGCCGCAAACTGATCAAACCCTGGAGCACTCATGACATCCGCAAAGTAGAAGGCAAAAAGTGCCGATTCATCCAGGGTGTTGATATTGATGATATCATCTACCCCATCCTGATCGCTGTCCTCTGTCCAGATGCCGACCTTGCAGGGCATACCCAGAGCATGATGTTGTCCCATGCTCATGGCATCATCGGCAAACGTGGGAGCACATATCTCCAGCAGAATGCCGTAACTTCCCGCAGGGAAAGGCATGGTTTTTTCTTCAACCACCACCCAGGGATTAACCGGATCAGCACCCTCCTGGGGCACAAAGGAAAAGCCAGCTACCGCAGCCTTTACTGCCTGGACCGCTTCATTATAAGCAACATCCACCCCTTTGCCAGCCGGAATAGGTATTTTACCCATTAATATGTTGGTGGACATGCTCACCGTTAATGTCTGGGCTAAACTGGTTACTCCATCGAGGGAAGCTGTGATTTGAGTAGTACCTGGAGCTTTGGCTGTAGCTATTCCATCAGTTCCGATAGTGGCTACTCCCTGTTCAGAGCTCAGCCAGGTGACTTGGTCACTGATATCCCGGGTACTCTCATCAGAATAAGTCCCAATAGCAGTAAAATTCTGTTTATCTCCCGAATAAGCGCGTGGATTTACCGGGTTAATAGCTATACTGGTAAGAATCTTGCCGTTATTACCTGAATCCCAGGATCCACATCCGCAGGTAACTATCATGAAACCAGTAAACAAGACTACAAGAAGATAAATAAACCTATCGCGTACCATAACGCCTCCTCTTTAATAATTACCCACATTTTTAAGAAAATATTCCGGCCAGAGGAAAAGCAACTCTTTTGCAGGAAGCTGTTTCTTGTATCGGCATGCACCGTGATTATCTTTGGGAGGAAATGGCATCAATTAAGTGAAGTTTTTCTTATCACCACAGGCAATGCCGCTCAGTTGAGACAGCGTCTCTTCATGCCCGCGGGTGGTGCTTGAAATACAGTTCCCTGATTTTATCCATGGTTACGTGGGTATAGATCTGGGTGGTGGAAATACTGGCATGACCCAGCATGGCCTGTACGGACCGAAGGTCAGCGCCGTTTTCCAGAAGGTGGGTGGCAAAGGAGTGACGCAGGGTGTGGGGGGTGATGGTCTGCTGAATACCTGCCTGTTCTGCATACTCTTTCAATATCTTCCAAAAACCCTGCCGCGACAGCTTGTGTCCGAAACGGTTGAGGAATAGCAAATCGGTGCGGTTATCCTGCAAGAGCTGCGCCCGTGCAGTAGCGCAGTATTTTTTCACGCATTCCCTGGCTGATGTTCCGACTGGAATCAGGCGTTCTTTGGATCCCTTTCCCTGGCAGAGCAAAAAACCTGCTTCCAGATTGACGGACTTGACCGTCAGGTTGATCAATTCCGAAACCCGCAGGCCGGTTGCATACAAAAGCTCCAGCATGGCTTTGTCCCGGATCCCCAGAGAAGTTTCGTTCGGCTGAGCCAAGAGGTCTTCCACCTGCGAGTAGCTCAGAACATCCGGCAGTTTCTGCCAGGTTTTCGGAAACGAGATATTCATGGTAGGATCCGACCCGATCCGCCCCTCGATAATCAGGAACCGGTATAACTGCCTGATACTGACCAGGTGCCGGGCATGGCTCCGGGCACAGATGCCCCGGTTCTTCAATTCGAGCAGATAGTCCATGATATCCACTTTTTTGACCTGATCCAGGCTGCCGATTTTTTTCCCAGCCAAAAATTGCAGGAAAGATTGCAGATCCTGCCGGTAGGAAGCAATGGTGTTATCTGCAAGGCCTTTTTCGATAACCAGGTGATTGAAGAACAGCTTTACGTCAGTTTCCATCTCCATACTTTTATAGTCCGGCTCAGCGATCCAGGATTCCCACAAAGGGATTATCACGCTTTTCTCGAACCAGTGTCGATTCATCTCCGTGTCCCGGCATGATTATCAGCCGCTCATCCAGGCAAAAGAGCTTATCGCGGATCGAATGAATCAATTGGCTGTAATTGCCGCCCGGCAAATCCGTTCTTCCGATTCCCCCGGCAAAAAGCGTATCTCCGGTAAAAAGGATATTGTCAGTCAGCAGGCAGATTCCTCCTGGGGTATGGCCGGGGGTATGCAGGACCTTTAAACCGATACTCCCCAGTTGAATAACCTGGCCATCGGTCAGGAGTTGATCCGGTACGGGGGATGGTTGTGCTCCCGGAAGCATCAAGGCGAGAAACTCCTGCCTGCTGGTCATGAAAGGAACGTCGCCGGCATGGGCCAGAATTTGGGCCTGAGATTTGTTTTTAAGGTCCAGGTTCCCCGCGATGTGGTCTATGTGTCCATGAGTGTTGATAATATACTCCAGGGAATACCCGCTATCCTGAATCCGTCGCCAGAGCTCCTCGACTTCGCCTCCCGGATCTATGACCGCCAATTTCTTCTGCTGCGGACAGCCGATAAAATAGCAGTTTACGGAGAAAGGACCTATCACGAACTTTTCGAGCAGCATGCCATGCATAGTTGGCCTCCTCTTATCGCTCTACAATCAGGGTAACCGGACCGTCGTTGTAAATCTGAACTTCCATGTGAGCTTGAAAACGGCCGGTCTGCACCCTTACCTTTTGTCTTTGGACTTCCAGAACAAACTCATCATAAAGTTTTTGTGCTGTTTCCGGTGGAGCAGCATCCATAAAATTCGGCCTGCGGCCTTTGCGGGTATCGCCCAGCAGGGTAAACTGAGAAACGAGCAAGACTTCGCCGTCGATATCAAATAATGACTTATTCATTTTTTCCTGGTCATCTTCGAATATCCGCAGGTTGAGAATCTTATCGACCATAGGGGCAATATCCTGGGACAGGTCCTGCCGGGAAAATCCAATCAGGACCACCAGACCCCGGCCAATACTGCCAACCACCTGGCCTTCGACTGTCACCGAAGCTTTTGAAACCCTTTGAACCACAGCTTTCATATTTTCATTCCGGAAATTCAACGAGAGTATTGAGAGAAGTTTTACCTTCAAGACTCAGCAAAAATTTTTTCCATTGGATTCCCCCGGAAAACCCTCCAATCTGTCCACCTTTCCTGAGTATCCTGTGGCAGGGGATAATGATCGGCAAGGGATTCCTTCCCAGGGCACCACCGACAGCCCGGGCACCGCTCTTAAGACCCAATCGGGTGCCGAGCCATCCATAGGTCCGGGTTTCACCCCACGGTATTGATCGGCTTGCTTCGAGAACCTTCCGGACAAAAGGGGACATGCCCTGCCAATCGACAGGGTAACTGGCAAAACTGACCGCTTGCCCGGAAAAAT
Organism: bacterium; assembly: GCA_040755755.1. Lineage (NCBI taxonomy): Bacteria > bacterium. Next base: position 36,016 of record JBFLZW010000049.1, read on the forward strand.
ACGCTTTTAGATCCTCGTCCAGTGCCGTGCAAAAGAGAAATTCTCCAAGAAGGGAAATTTGGACCCTGTACACCGCAAGTTCTGAAAACTCCTGCTCATCCGGCCACGGATCGAAATGGACTTCTTTCAACCCCCGGGGGCTTGAGGTGATCAGCACCCGTAAGGTGTAATTGATATCATCTGACGCTGGCATGGTTCTCACTATACACTTATTGTTTTAAATAGTGTACTGTCTTATTAAGTATGAGCGAAACTGATAACTTCGTGATATGCTCACAGGGATAGAGCGAAGTTCAGGTAAAGCTGGGCGGTTTGCACAACCTGGAGGAAGGTCACCGATTCATCGGGCGTATGTGCGGTCTCCAGACGGCCCGGTCCCAGGATAATAGGGTCCACACCTGCGGCCCAGAGCACATTCCCATCCGAATGACTTCGAAAGACCTGGGGTTCCCAGGGCAGAGAGAGAGCGTTATATACTTCTTTCAATCTCTTTACCAGAAGCCTCTCCTGAGAAATCCGGTACCCTGAATGCGTATTTTCAAATCTGATGGAAGCGTCCAGACCCTGAATGCTCCGGGACGATGTCTCCACAATCTGCTCCAGTTCCGCCTTGAGCACATCTATACGCGAGTCTGGTGGAGCATGCAGATCCAGCCATGCCTCACAGGTATCCGGCACCACAAATCCGCCGGGGAAGCCAACCAGTTGTCTGATGTTATACACCAGGCCATGGGGCACGGAAGTGGTATACTCGGTGACTTGCAAGAGAAGCTTCAGCATGGTTTCAATAGCATTCTGCCCCAGCTCCGGCAGAGAGGAATGGGCTCTTTTGCCGCGCGTGCGCAGCAGTACCTCCAGGTAGCCATAATGTCCGAGGCAGGGTACCATATTGGTAGGCTCACCGACCACTGCCCAGGGGAAGCTGTATTCCCGGACCAGGGTTTTGGCCCCGTCACTCTCTTCTTCCTCACCCACGACCAGAGCAAGTCCCACGGCCGGAAGCGGGTCTCTTTGTTGAGCCAGACAGATGAAAGCCTCTATCATGGCTGCACAACCTGCTTTCATATCAGAGACCCCAAGGCCGAAAACCGCACCCTGTTCCTCGTAAAAACCGTAGTTCTCCAGGTCGAAAGCAGTAATTGTGTCCAGGTGTCCGACAAAGCACAGGTCAACCTCATCCACTCCTTCAGGCAGGACCAGGATATTAAAGCGGTTCTCGTCAACTCCCTCCTTGACTACGGACAGGCCGTGTTTTTTGAGGTATTCCTCTACATATTCAAGGATATCCTCCTCTTTACCCGAAGGACTGTAGATGTCCACCAGATCTTTGAGAAGGTTTCTCAGCCTTTCAGGTTGAATTCCCGTTACCGTTGTGGTTTCTATCGTTGTTTCCATTCCGCTGCCTTCTTCCCGGATTTCCTGCTTTTTTCTGCAATTCCTGATAGGTTCGCAGGTTCATGGTCAAATAGATATGCTTTTGAGGTTTGCGAAAACCCTTCTTCTTGAACAACTGAAGGGCTGCATAATCACTTGCCCCGGTATCCACCATGAACATCCGCACCCCGTCCTCGATCATCTTTTCAGCGAGCTTGTCAAACAGCCGGCTGGCAATTCCCTGCCTCTGGTAACCGGGCGATACTCCCAGCCAGATAAGATAACCATATTTCCACGATGATTTATTTTTAGAGACCGTGGTTCCCAGGGCAAATCCCACGATCTTTTTATCAAGCTCCGCCACCAGGCAATACTCGTTATCAGAATTGAAGAGAGAAGTTACCTCGTATTCATCCCAGGTGCGGTACAGGGTAGGCACCTCCTGGGCAGTGAAAATCATCTCACCTAAATGAAAGACTTCCGGAAGATCATCAATCCCCATCTCTCGAATCGTAATTTCAAGCCGCTTTTTCCGGCAACTGACTTCTGTGCTTTCTTCCTGCGTACTCGGTATTTCTTGTGTTTCCACCTGGTCTTCTGGTTCGCCAGTATCCATAAAAAAGAAAAAACCCCCCTTTGTTGAGTGATTGATAGCGCTGTTACGGTACTACTCTAAAGTATAACAGTATCTTAGCCTCATGTCAAAGGCATCGCCCATAAATAAACTTACTCCCTTTCCTGAAACTCCGGCCCTGCCTGCATATTCTCCATCATCCGGTGAAATTCGTCCTCCTTCAATATTTTCAAGCCTAGATCCCTGGCTTTTTGCAGCTTTGAGCCGGGATCCTCGCCAACCACCACAAAGTCGATGGATTTTCCTACCGCAGCGCCGATGCTCCCTCCAAGGCTTTTAACCAGGTTCTCGGCTTGAGCACGGGTGAAATGCCGGAGTGTCCCGGTAAAGATAAACCGCTGCCCCGCCAGTTTTCCCTCTCCTGGTGCCTGAACGATGTCCGCTTCCGTCCAGGCCAGTCCGGCCTGACGCAGCCTGCTGACAATCAGGCGGTTCTTTTCAGCCTGGAAGAAGCTTTCAATACTCCCGGCCATAACCTCACCAACTCCGGCAACCTTGAGCAGTTCCTCCCTGGTGGCTGCCTGGAGAGCATCGAGAGAATGAAAATGCCTGGCCAGATTTTCGGCTGCCACTACGCCGACATGACGAATACCCAGGGCAAAAATCAGTGCAGACAGAGGCCTTCGTTTACTTTTTTCCAGGGCGGATAAAAAGTTTTTAGCAGACTTTTCTGCCATCCGCTCAAGGGGCAGTAAATCCTCCAGGCAAAGGTCATAGAGGTCCGCAGGGTCCTTAACCTTTCCTGCGGCCATAAGCTGCCGGATCAAAGCAGGCCCCAATTCCTCGATATCCAGGGCGTTTCGGGAGGCAAAATGCTGCAAAATTCTCTCCATCTGGGCAGGACAGTCAAGGTTCTGACACCGGTAGGCCGCCTCTTCCTCCTCCCGGATAACCACCCCGCCGCAGGCAGGGCACTGGGACGGCATCCGAAACTCCCGCTCCTGGCCTGTCCGGACCGAGGTGACCGCCATAACCACCTTGGGGATCACCTCTCCTCCCTTCTCGATGATTACCCGGTCTGCGATCCGAATGTCTTTTCGGTGGATTTCATCCGCATTATGGAGCGTTGCGCGGCTGATGACAGAGCCCGACAAAGCTACCGGCTCCAGGATGGCTACCGGAGTAATAGTTCCTGTTCTTCCAACCTGAAGATGGATATCCAGCAAACGGGTTGTCGCCTGCCTGCCGGGGAATTTATAGGAAATGGCCCAGCGGGGGCTTTTGGATGTCTCTCCCAGCAGCCGTTGCCCGGCAAATGAATTGACCTTGATCACCAGGCCGTCGATATCAAAGGGAAGGCTCTCTTTCTTTCCCTCCCACTCATGACAGCAATCGATGACCGCCTGAATGCCGCAGCAGACCCTGCGGTGAGGAGTGACTTTGAATCCCATTTTTTCAAGAAGGTTCATGGTTTCAGCCTGGGTTTCAGGCAGTCCCTGCGAAGCGAGGCAGGCATACAGAAAGATATCGAGCGGCCTCTTGGCCGTCAGCCGGGGATCGAGCAGTTTGAGGGAACCGGCAGTGGCATTTCTCGGATTGGCAAACAGGGGTTCACCAGCCCTTTGTCTGGCCTGATTCACCTTTTCGAAGTTATCCCTGGTCATAAATACCTCCCCGCGAACCTCGAAAGAAAGCATCGACAGGGGAATTTCAGGAGAGAGAACCGACAGGGGAACGGATTTGATGGTTTTCAGGTTGGCGGTGATTTCATCACCATGCAGGCCGTCACCGCGGGTTGAACCCTGCACCAGATGTCCCTGCTCATAGCGCAGCGATACAGCCACGCCGTCAACCTTAAGCTCGACCGCATATTCTATCCGGTCCGCTGTTCCAAGCCCTTTCTGCACCCTATGATCAAATTCCAGAAGCTCTTCCCGGGAGTAAGTGTTGGCCAGGCTCAGCATCAAGACCTGATGCTCGACCACCGGAAAGGATGACAGCGGCACACCCGCAACTCTGCGGGAAGGTGAATCCACAGTTACAAGGTCAGGGAATCTTACTTCGAGGGCTAAAAGCCGCTCCATCAGGCGATCATACTCCTGATCGGAGATTTCCGGCTCATTGGCCACGTAGTAGCACCAGTCATGGTGCCGGATTTCCCGGCGCAGCCTCTCTATCTCCTGAAGGGCCATGGCCCGGTCAAGACTTTCCCCGCTCATTTTCATCATCTTTCCACGTGGTGGAGTCTTTTCCGTAGAACTTTACCGTGCCGCTCCCATCGGCTGGGCAGCACCTGATGACGCCTGACCTTGATCAATCTTGCTTTTCAGCCCCTTGACCCGCTCCTGGAATTGTCTGGTCAGTTCCCTTCCCTCTTCCTCATTTTCGATAACATGAGGAGTGATCAGGATAATCAACTCGGTTTTATGGATCTCGTCTTTGGTATGGGAAAAAAGATACCCAAGAACAGGAATATCACCCAGGAATGGGATGCCGGATCGTCCCTTGGATTTATGCTCCTTGATCAGACCACCGATAACCAGGGTTTCCCCATCATGGACAACGACTGAAGTTTCGGCCTTTCGAGTACTGAAGATATATCTTTCATCGTTGGAACCTTCTTTAGGCCCTTGAACCAGTTGGCTTACCTCTTGCTTGAGCTTCAGGGAGACCAGACCCTTTTCGTTGATTTTAGGAGTAAAGTTCAGCTTTATACCAGCAGTTTTATAGTCATAGGTGATATTGGAGTGGTTAGAGGCAGAATCGTACGTTTCCCTCTTGATCGGATAATCCTGAGTAATTTCGATCGAAGCCTCCTGGTTATCAGAAGCAAGAATGTGAGGGCTGGAAAGAACATTCAGTTTATCTTCGTTTACCTTGGAGTTGATCAGAGAGAGGAATCTGTCTTGCTTGTTAAGCATGTAATTGATCCCGGTGCCGTATGACATATTACCTTTATCATCTTGCTTGATCCCGCCAAGATCCTGGCCCAACCGGTAGGTAACTCCTCCGGTTGCAGAACCTGCCAGGGACCAGTCCAGGCCAAAATCTTTAACATCATCAATACTGATCTCGGCTACCAGGACTTCGATCAGGGCCTGCTTGGGCTGTATGTCCAGCTTTTTAATGGTCTCTTTGACCGCTTCCCAGTTCCGTGGAGAAGTAGTGATAATGAGAGCATTAATGTCTTCGGCAGCCACGATGGTTACATCACCCTGAACTTCACCCCCCTCGGCAGGTGGGTAGGAGGGAAATCCGAATGGAGGCTGCTGAACCGCCGCCGGCTGGTTAGGTCCTTTGGCCGCTCCCGGCGGAGTTTGCGGGGTAAGAGGCGGGGTCCAGGCATCCTTTTTGGTACCTCCTTTTTTATAGATGGAGCTTAAGGTGCTGGCCAGTTTTTTGGCATCTCCGTTTTCTACATAATACACAAAAACCTTCTCTTTGGGCTGATAAATCGGTTTATCAAGCTCCTGAACAAACTTCAAAAGCCTCTTCATATTCAACGCCGTATCGTTGATGATCAAAAGGTTCAGATCTTCGTGCTGGATAGGCCGGGGGGCGGACTTGGAAAGGAAGGGCTGCAATATATTGATCATATCCTTTACCGGGATATAGTCCAGAGGGATAATCTGAGTAATAAAGCTTTCTTCCGGGGGAAGGGCCTCCCCGCCTTTTCCGGATAATACTTCGAGGGGATATTGGGAAGCCTCTTTGGCGTAGACCACCTTATAATGCCGACCCGATGGAACGAGGGTTAAGCCGTTGACCTCCAGAGCGGATTGCAGAACCCGGAAAAATTCGCTCTTGGGAATCGACTTGGTGGTCCGCATATTGATCTGCCCCCCCTTGACCCCGGCTCCCATGATAAAATCAAGATTAATGGCCTTACTGATGGCAAAGAGAACCTCTTCGATAGGAGTATCGACAAAATTCAAATCAACTTCATATTCTTCACTCCCGGGTTCCTCACCGGAAGAGATGACTTTTTGCCTGATGCCTTCCGGCATGCCATCGGGAGATGCTGCCGGTTTACTCTGCTGCTCTTCCTGCGGCCGGTAGGGCTTAAAAACAGAGTGGCTTTCCTCCTCTTTCTCCTTCTCTTTCCCCTGCTCTTTTCCTGTTCCCTTGCCTGATGATTTGGCTTTTTTATCGACCCGTCTATTCCTGGTTTCCTTTTGGACGCCGCTCTTTTCCCCCTTTGGTTGTTCAGCCTGCTGCGGGTTCCTGCGTCCTCCCCCCTGCACATCTTCTGCCTGTGCCACTTTGACCTTATACGAACTCCCCCTCCTGGCGGGGAGCAGGGAATCTTTTGCAGTCACCGCGCGTTTCCCCCGACCGGCAGAACAGGAACAGAGGAGGAATGTCAAGAGCGAAACGAGAAAAAACCTTGGAAAACATTTCATATATTAACCTCCGGATACTTAACAGATGATTCTGGAATTGACGTCATAGCAACATGATACCTCAAGATGGCCCACCACCCCGAAAGGGATTGAACATTGGCCCACCTTGTACCCCGGGAGGGACCTGAAATCCGGGTGGAACCTGAAATCCAGCCGGGGGCTGAAATCCGGCGGGGGGCTGAAATCCGGGAGGTGGTGCATAGATAGGCCGCTGTACGGGAAACTGCGGGAAAGCTGCTCCTGGGGGAATCCCTGGTTGGCCGGGAGGCACGAATCCTGGATAGCCAAATCCTGGCTGACCCGGCAATCCCTGAGGGGGCTGATAAGCGGGAAAACCTGCTGGAGGAGATGGAGGCAGATAACCTGGCGGCACATCCGCAGGTCCCTCCGCCCCCGGTGGTGAGGTGCGCCCTTTCCGGTCTCCCTGATTCAATAATTCCTGTCCGGGAGCCTGGGCATCCTTCGAGGATGTACGGAATTTCTCCCAGAGAAGTAATTCATATTCCTCTCCATTCTTACTGAGAATGACCCGGTCCGGCAGGATGTCGACGATTTTGGATTCGGAAATTTCGTCATCGACATGATAATGTTTGGCTTTGTCCTCAACTATTCTGCCAGGGATCGGAGGGAGAGGGACATCCCGGACCTCTCCATTCCCAAGCCTCATCTTTCGGGATCGCTTTTGAGGCTCTTCCCGAGACGACCCCTGCATAATGGCATATTTTTCTTTAACGTTATTATTTTTATCTTTAATGATAATTATTCCGTAAAGGTTTGGCTTCTTCATTCCCGGCTGATTGCGTTCAGCAGGATATTGCGGGATTTCCATCTTCGGCTGTTCGTTCTCCGGAGGAGGGGGAGGAGGGACCCATTCGGTCCGTTCGGGACGGAACAAATCCTTATCGGCAATGACATCGTACGTATAGAGAGCAGGCTTGACCGGCTCTTCGTCAGTGGGGACCGCCGCCTTGCCGGCAGTTTTCCGGGCCACAGCAGGCAGGGATTTCTTCCACTCTCCCTGTATGATCGGGAGCCAAATCCGGTAAACATTCAGACTCAATAAAGCTACGATGACAAAAAGTCCAAGATTAACCAAAATGATGCGCTTAAACAAGAGGTTCTCCTGTAGTGAAATCTTTTCAGGTGGTACCCTTACCGGTAGTGCCCTTGCTGTTTACAATAAAACCGGAAACATCGATTCTCGCTTCAACATCTTTTGCATCGCGTACTCGGTAAACCCGGATGTTGAGGTCGGAAATACTCAAAAATTTGGGGTATGATTCAATCTGGTAAAGTAATTCCTTGAGCTTGGTTATCGTGCACTGAGTAGTAATCTGAACAGGGACTTCCAGAAGAATTCCCCGCTCTTTAGGGTTAATGATTCTCTGGCTGTTGATCACAAGCTCATGTTCACTGGCCATATCGTTCAATATGGTTTGCAGCTCTGCGGCAGCCACAGCCGGAGTATCGCCGGATAAAAGCCGCTGATCGAAGGTTTCCCGTTTGCTCTTTAAGTAATCCAGGCGGGCCTGAACGATTTCCTTTTTTTCGGCAATCGAGGAAAAGCTTTTAATCTTGCGCCTTTTATTCTCAATCTCCTGCCTGACCTTCCTGGTATCATTCACAAGCGGATAAATAACACCGAAAGCAAAAAGTATGAACCCGACAATACTGCCGATAATCAGGGCTGGTTCTTTATTTTTCTCACTGATCTTTATCACGGTTTCCCTTTCCGGCAGTTTTCCTGGAGCCCGGATGTTTCCCTTTACCGGAATCCTTATCTTCTTCCGGCTCCGTCAGAGGCTTTTTCCGCTCGATATCGGCTTTGATCTTAAAGCGCTCTTTTCCGGGGCCCATCTTGGTAATACTGGAGGCAAACTGCACATTTTCCAGCAGAGGGGATATCTCCAGCATGGAAATCAGATTGGATGGAGACTCGGAGTAGCCATCGATTTCCACTTTTTCATTGGAAGCGGACAGATTGTCCAGCCAGGTATCCGCCGGAAGAATAGTGGTCAACTCCTTCAGAATTTCCATCTTGCTGATCTCGGTCTCGATAATATTCGAGATGGTCGAAAGTTCCTTATCGACGTCCTCAACCTCCTGAGAGATATTTTTCACGATCGTCACGTCAGGCTGAAGGGCTTTCAGGCGCTTGCTCAATTCCAGAGATATCAGCCCGTTTTCATACCGCATACCGAGGACCCAGGCCAGACTCAACACCACAATCAGGACCATAAAGGTAGCCGTGACCACCAGGTGATTGACTTTCCTTTTGACTTTTTTCCCCTCAGCCAGGAAATTCAGCATGAGCGGCTGATCTTCCAGGCCGCGCAGAGCCAGCCCCGCGGCCATGGATAAACTGGAGGCGATTTTGCCCGGAATGCTCTTGGTGGTGATATTCCTTAACGGATTCAAAATTCGAACCTGCACGCCAGTTTGCGCCTCGATGTATTCGGGCAGGAAACCACTGTAAGCCTCGGTCCCGGTCAGAATCAATTCATCAAGGTTTTTTTCCTCTTCAAATCCGGAAAAAACATTCATGGCAATGTCAAGCTCCCGAATGATATCCTGCCCCAGGCTGCAAATATTCTCATTGATAGGCTCATAAACGGGAGCATTATCTTCTTCCATCCCCTCTTGTACAACAGCCTGGAAAACCGAGGGGATACCTCCTGCTTCACCATCCTCCTCCTCTTCCCATGACGGCGGAGGGGTAAACGGCTCACTCTCTATCCGGCTTTGGGCCGGATTGGGCTGGTCTGATCGGGCTCTCTCGAGTGGTCTGACCATTTCAGTAATGTAGGCGTCTTCCAGCCGGTTTTGTGTCCGGTTAAAGCTTCTGGTTGCCTTGATCTCTTTCCCGGCCAGAATAACCAGTTCGACCTTGCTCTCTCCAATATCCACAATAGCCGTTATCTTATTATCGCCAAGATTGTTCTGGCTGATCAGCCAGCTCGTACCGGCAATGGCGGTAACGTCCATGACGACAGGCTTGGTTTCTTCAATATCCAGCAGGTTGAGAACCCGCTGCAGATCGTCCTTTTTTACGATTCCCAAAAGAACCTTTACCAGCTCGCCCTCTTTGCTCAAGACCTGATAATCATAGGCGATCCCCTGGACTGCAAACGGAATATGCCGCTCCACCTCATATTCCAGCATCTCCTGGAACTGCTTTTCTTCAACCTTGGGCAGAACGATCTCTTTCAGGGTCACTTTTTCCTTGGGGATGCCGATAACTATCTGCTCCTGCTTGATTTTCCTTTCCCTGATAAAATTCTGCAGATCAACGGACAGCGGATCCACATCCCCTTCCGCTTCTCCCTTGCCTGATCCTGGCGGCAGAGGAGGATACTTCCTGATAAAATAATCGACCAGGACAATCCCCTTCAATGTTCGCCCAAGGTGAACAATCCGCAAGATGCGGTCCCGAAAATCAATACCTAAGCTCTGTTGTAAATATAGCAACGTAGCTCCATCCTTAGCTGTTGATCATTCTCCCGATACAGGCGGCTGATCGGAACCATCGGCGTCATCCTGGTTGGTTCGGATCTTCGCTTTGGTTCGCTTCTTCGCTGTATTCGGGGATATAATTATCGTTCCAGTACAGGGGCTCCCAATAGGTCCGGGTGGGTGAATTGTCCCGCACTTGAAAAGAAGCCTTGATTGTGCTCTGCACAGGGGAACCTGTGATGACTGCTGTTGAGACAACCTGATAGTATCCGAGGTAAAAACTTTTGTTAGGCGGGGGATCAGTTTCACGATCCTCCTTTTGTTTCTCTGGTGATATGTTTCCCTCCCAGCCGAGGTCATAAGCTACCTGAATGATCGCAGAATCACTGATATTTTGCAAGAAACCAGTCTGAGGTTGAGGATTGATGCCCGCGTTAGCCAGATCCACATTTACCTTAAAATACCGTTTAAACTTCTTTACAATTTTTTCTTTTCTTTTGACTTCTTCCTCACTGTCTCCCTTTTCAGCCCGAAGGCCACGAATCAACCTCAGCTCATCCTCGCTATCAAAAGGGGCATCTTTACATGTATAACCCTTATCATGCCATTTATACCAGTCATCTTCCGCCCCAATGTCAGGCAATCCTCCACTTTGTGCTGATCCACCGGCAATATGGTCATTATCCACCCAATCCAGGATGGACTGGCAAATTTCGCTCACCTCAGATTCAGAATCTATCTCACAATACTTCTCCAGGAATTTTTTAATCATCTCTTCGCTTCTCGCACGATTGGCAGGATCAGCCAGCTTATTTAACGGCAATTTATCACTGGCGACCTCGAATTTATACCTGTACTGCCCGTCCCCTAACTTCTCATCTCTCCATGAGGGTGTTGCTTTAACCCCGCCATCTTCCCCCAAACCGAAAACCCAATCGGCGGCATTATTTTGATAATGCGGTTTCTGTTGGGTAGCGAGAGCTGCCAGTTCATACCGGCCAATCTCGATACCGGCCCTGGCCAGGTAATAGGCCTGAACTTCATCACGAAAATTTTTGGTTACCTCCACTTCCGTTCTCATGGAATGGGCAAACTCCAGAGCAACAAAACTCAGGAGCATCATGACCCATAAGACCATCATCAGAGCGACTCCCTGTTCATTCCTCCGGATCTTTCCCTTTTTCATCCGTCATCCCTGCCCTTGTCCTGGGATTACGTTTTCCCTCCGCTCTACAACCGGAATAGGGATATCAAAGCTGGTGACTATATCCTTTTCCTCTTCCCGAGCCTCTCCTTCCGGCTTTCGGTGAATGGTAACCCGAACCCTTTGCGGCAGATTGAGAAGGTACTTTTCTCCACTCTCCACTAATTCCAGCGGATTCCAGTCCTCATACCATTCCGGCTCGGCATCGATTTCCACCACCTCACCAGCAATTTTCTTGATACCGTAATATTGAAAGGTAATATCAATCACATCCGGATACAGAGAATAACGGTGTACCTGCGGTGCCGGGGTTTCCTCATCCAGGGGCGGTGGATACTGGGATAACCAGGGGCTTTCTTCCATATTCATGCCCGGCTTTTCCTCATCCTCACCAAGATAATACGAGACATACCGCAAAGTTCCTTTCTTCAACTGTCGGTCAATGCCGGAAGCTGTGGTAATCAAGGTCAGCTTATGAGCTTCTCCAAAAAACACTACTGTCCATCTCTGCCGGTTCCGGTCGAACGTTGCTTCTCCCGCTGCATCGGTCTCAAACTTGGGCGGTCTGAGGATTCCCATGCAGGATTTGATATCCTGTATCAGGATATCGAACACACACCGCATCCGCTGCTGCTCATCCAGTCTTTTCTCACCGGCCTCCCATGACCGGGTGCTTAACCGGAATCCTCCCATGATCACGCCCATGATCATGGCCAGGATGGTCAGAGAGATTATCACCTCGATAAGGGTAAATCCCTGTTCCTGTTTCATTCCTCAGAGTTGTCTCGCATACGGGGAAAAAATATCAAGAAGGCTTTTTATAAAACATTTTCACGGTGACCAGTTCCACACTTTTTTCGTTCTGTCCGCTTTCCCAGGTCACCCGAACCGTGATTTTTCGAAGCTGGAAATCTTTCTCATCTATCGAGGCATTATTTTTTGCCCACTCCTCTTCAAGCTCATCGATTATATAATCTTCATCGGTTATTTCCCATCGATACCCCTGGAACAGATCTTCTCCCTCTTTGGTTCCGAATTCTCCCTGCCGCTCTACCTTTTCTTCAAAATCTTCCACATACAGATAGCCCAGAATTTCATCCATTTTCGCTCTGGCACCCATCACCGCCCTGGTATAATCCGCCGACACCCTGGCCGAGTGCAGCGATCCGGAAAACAACTGGAAAACCGTAACCAGACCTATGGCCAGAATAGCTACCGCAACCATCACTTCGAGCAGGGTAAAGCCTGCCGGATCCTTACTCATTTTCAGTCGCTCTATCGACCTTGACCCTGCCCGTAATCGGGTCCACATCGATCTGATAAGCCAGATTAAGCTCTTTCATGGCCAGGGTAATTTTCCCTCCGCTCGATTCACCTTTGGGATAGAAGATAATCTCACCCACCATGCCGGACTCATCCTGCATTGGTTCCTCCTCACCCTGATCCTGGCAGGAGATGCTTACATCCTTGGTTTTCAGAACCTCGTATAAATCTATCTTGACTTCCCTATCCTTGATCCCCTGTTCACCAAGATCAGCCTTACCCTGGGCGGCGTTCGGATCTTCAACAGTCTGATCCCCGTCATCTCCACCTGTCTCTCGGATTACGCTCAGATAGACATAGGTATGATCATCCGGAAAAGTCACGGTATATTCTTTCTTCCGGGAAATCGCCATCTGCCTTGCATAGCGCAAAACTGCGGACAGCCTGCGGGCGGCTGAGCGCAGTTGCATCTTTTCCAAAGACTTTCCGATCTTTGGCGCAGCCAGGGCCATAGCTGCACCCATGATCACGATGACGATCACCAGCTCGATGAGGGTAAAACCTTTTTCCCCGGCAAGGATACCATCCTTCATTCTATTCCCGGTTCCCGGACTGGACCACCGCCGCCAGCAGTCTCTTCCCCTTCTTCCTCGCCGGTTTCATCACAAATGTCATCCTCGGTGCCTTGTTGCCCGTCTGGCCCCGGTGAGCATGGCTGCTCGTTCTCGGCCATGTAATAATAGTCGTTTCCCCAGGGATCTTTAGGTAATTTTTTTAAGTAGGGGCCATCCCATCGCCTGCCTAATTGCTCTGTATCTTCTACCAAAGCTTGGAGGTCTGGAGGATAATGTCCGGTATCCAGTCGATACGAATCGAGCGCAGTTTTAAACAGGGAAATCTGAGCACGCGCTGCCTTATCTCGGGCTTTTTCCACTTTACCAAACATCCTCGGCGCAACCAGGGCAGCCAGAAGGCCGATGATGATCATGACAATGAGAAGTTCGATCAAAGTAAAACCTGCATGTGTTGCTGTACATAAGATTTTTAAATGTTTTTTCATCTTCACAAACACCCCCTGCTGAATACAGCTAACAATAATAATTTAGTTTTTTTCTCCTGACTCCTGAGCTTCACAACCGGCTCTACATCGGGATATCGTTAATACCGAAGATAGCCATGAGCATCGAAATGACAATAAACCCGACCACAAGGCCCATGACCAGAATCAATGCGGGCTCCAGCATGGATACCATCCGCTTGATCGCTGTCCGCGTCTCCCGGTCATAGGCATCGGCAACCTTAAAAAGCATGGGCTCCAGTTGCCCGGTCTCTTCGCCGACATCGATCATATGAATGGCCATGGGCGGAAACAGGTGGCATTGAAGCAGCGGCTCGGATATCTTTTCCCCTTCCTTGATTCTGCCCTGAATCTCCTTGATGGCCTTGGCTAAAACAGCATTACCCATGATATCCTTGACAATAGCCAGGGACTGCAATATTGGCACCCCGCTCTGGACCAGAGTCCCCAGCGTTCTGCTGAATCGCGAAACCTCGATTTTCTGGGTTAAATTCCCCAGGACCGGAAGACGCAGTTTCAGGGAATCCCACTGCCATTTGCCGCTCTCCGTTTTCAGGTATTGGCGTACCGAGAGAACCAGCAGGGCAATCAATCCCGCAATTACCCACCAATAGGAGACTATCATACCGCTGAACCCCAGCAGCAGTCTGGTAGACAGCGGAAGTGTCTGCCCCATGTCGGCAAAAATCTGGGTGAATTTCGGGACCACGAAAGTCAAAAGCACAACTACCGCCCCTCCGCCGACCAGAGTCAACAGCACCGGATAAACCAAGGCGGAACTGACACTCTCCTTGAATTCCTGGGAGCTCTCCAGAAAATCTGCCAGTCTGCTCAAGACGTTTTCCAGAACGCCGCCCGATTCCCCGGCCTTGACCATGCTGACGTAGAGCTTGGAAAAAACCCGGGGATGACGGGCCAGGGCATCGGTAAAATGACTTCCGCCATGTACGTTCTTCTGGACATCAGCGATGATCTGGCTCAATTTTTTGTTTTCGGTCAGCTCAGTCAGTACGGTCAGGCTTCTGTCCAGCGGGACTCCTGATGAGGTGAGGGTTGCCAGTTGACTGGTAAAGATCAGGACATCCTTTTTTTTCACCCTCTGGCCAAACGAGAGGGAAAGCTTTTTTTGCTCGGTCGCTGCCGCAGCAGATGTTTTTCCTTTCTCTTCAACTTTGATGGGGAAATAATTCGACTCCTGCAGCCGGGTAATTACGGCCCTCCTGTCTTTGGCCTCAATACTGCCGGTAACAAGCTTGCCAAGCCGATCCGTTGCCTTATAGGTAAAAACCGCCATGAAAAATCTTTATCCTCATCCGAATCTCAGTATCGAAGGTAAATTGGGCTATATTCCGATAGCGTCCAGGATCTCAGCTTCATCCTCTTTGGTAACCCGCAGGACCTCTTCGATGGTGGTGATGCCTTTTTTCACCTTTTCCCAGCCATCGTCACGCAAAGACTTTAATCCACCCTGCATGGCTTTCTGCCGGATAATATTTGCACCAGTCTTCTCAACGATCAGCCTTCGAATTGTTTCATTGACGATCAAAAGCTCATACACGCCAGACCGCCCCTTGTAGCCGGTATTTTTACATTCCTCACATCCTTTTCCCCGATAAACGATCGTGCTTTCTTTCTGCGGCAGATTCATGCTGGCCAGAACCTTTTTATCCGGAATCACCGCCTGCCTGCACCGTTTGCAAATGGTCCGGACCAGCCTTTGAGCCAAAACTCCTTCCAGGCAGGAGGCCACCAGGTAGCCTTCGACTCCCATATCCAGAAGCCGGGTAATTGCTCCACACGAATCATTGGTGTGCAGGGTGGAAAATACCAGATGCCCGGTCAGGGCGGATTGGATGGCAATTTCCGCTGTTTCGAGGTCGCGGATTTCTCCGATCATCATGATGTCGGGGTCCTGCCGGACAATAGAGCGCAATCCGCTGGAAAAAGTCAAACCAATCTTTGTATTCACCTGAATCTGGTTCACTCCGCTCAACTGATATTCCACCGGGTCCTCGACGGTGATGATTTTTTTATCCGGCGAATTGATTTTATCCAAAGCTGCATACAGGGTCGTTGTCTTGCCGCTTCCCGTAGGGCCGGTAACCAGAATAATTCCATGCGGTTTCCGAATCAGCCCCTCAAACTGGACCAGCTTATCTTCCGGAAAACCAAGGTCCTCCAGGGTCAATAAAATGCTGCTGCGGTCAAGAATTCTCATGACCACACTCTCTCCATAAAGGGTGGGAACCGTGGATACCCGAAGATCCACCTTTTTCCCGGCAACCCGCAGCCTTACCCTTCCATCCTGCGGCAGGCGTCTTTCGGCAATGTTCAAATTGGCCATGATCTTTACTCTCGAGGTAATCGCGGCCTGAAGTCTCTTCGGGGGAGACTCGATATCATGCAGAATGCCATCGATTCGCAGGCGCACCATGAGCTTGTCTTCAAAAGGCTCAATGTGGATATCACTCGCGCCGTCATCAATCCCGCGGGTAATAATCAGATTGACCAGCTTGATAATCGGGGCTTCGGAAGCCATATCCCGCAGTTGATTGATATCTTCATCCTCACTGGTGCTCACCAGTTGCATTTCATCTTCATTCATATCCCCGATGATCCGCTCCATGGTTGTTGCCCCGCCGCCATACTGCCGGTCAATGGCGGATAGAATGTCACTTTCCTTGGAAACGAAGAGTTTCACCTTACACCCGGTAAAGAGGGATATCTCGTCAATGGTGGAAAAATCCAGAGGTGCGGCTGTGACAATGGATAAAACGTTTTCCTTCATCTCCAGCGGAAAAAATTTGTACTGCTTCATGAACTGTGGAGAAAAATCGATTCCCAGGAATGGCGTCTCCGGATATTCCGAGGCGGACAAAAACGGCAGCCCCAGATATTCAGCCAGGGCCTTGTAGACGTTTTCTTCGGAAACCAGACCCAGATCCACCAAGACCTTTTCCAGAGGCTGACCGGTAATTTTCTGCTCGGAAAGAGCTCGATTCAGATCCTCCTGGTCAATCAGCTTTTGATTCAGCAGCAGCTCATAAACTCTCTTTTTATTATGGCTGATCATGGAACCTCTAAAGACAAACTAAATGTAAACAAAGACGTTGATTTTCAAAATAATATTTACAGTATATCTGATCCGGGATACTAAGTCAATAATCATGTATCCCGATTTCTGGCCTGCACTTCCATTTTAGATAGCGAAATACCACAGATACGTGGCAGGCCGGTATCATTTTATGTAGCATAATATTACCAGTAATACAAGGAAAATGGAATTGCGAGAGGAATCATGCCCTAAATATCGCTTCCTGGCAGGCAAATGGAAAAGGTGCTCCCCTTGTCCGGTATGCTCTCGACCAGGATGCGGCCGCCGTGGGCCTGAACGATGTGTTTGACGATGGCAAGCCCCAGGCCCGTGCCGCCGAGCTTCCGGCTCCGGGCTTTATCCACGCGGTAAAAGCGCTCGAATATCCGCGGGAGATGTTCCCTGGGGATGCCGCACCCCCGGTCCCGGACTCTGATCACGATCTCCCCGCCTATGCTGGCCGCTTCGACCTGGACGGCACTTTCTGCGGCACTGTACTTTATGGCATTGTCGATCAGGTTGATAACAGCCTGTTCGAGAAGCGGCATATTGATTTTTGCCGTGAGACTATGGTCACAGGAAAGATCAATACGCACTCCCTTCTCGGCCGCTTTGCCGGCACATACCAGAATAGCGGACTGAAGAACTGCCTGTATCTGACCTTCCTCAAGAACGATCTCTCCTTTTTCAGCCTCCTGCTCAATCCGGGAGAGGCTCAACAGGTCTTCGATAATGGCATCCAGACGGTCTGCGTGCCGGGCAATGATATCGAGGAACCGCATCCTGTCCTGCGGGCAGTTGACAGCTCCATCCCGAAGCGTTTCAACAAATCCCTTGATCGAAGTGATAGGGGTCCTCAGCTCATGAGAAACATTGGCCACGAAATCGCGGCGGACATTTTCGAGCACCTTGAGCCGGGTAATGTTATCCAGAACCAGGAGGGCGCCGATACTCTCCCCCTTCAGGTCCCGCAAAACAGTACCGTGAGCCTGTAAAAACCGTTCCGTGCCACGGTAAAGGACAATATCACCCTCGACCGGCTCCTGGCTTGAAAGTGTTTTCGTTACCAGACGCTGGAGATCGGTATTTCTGATTACTTCCTGGATTGTCCGGCCCTGTACTGTCCTGGTTTTGACCTCGAAGAGACGGGCAGCGGCCTGGTTGAACCGGATAATGCGCTCATTCATATCGACCACCAGAACCGCCTCATCCATGCTGGAGAGTACGGCTTCAAGCTCGTTCTTTTCCTGGGTGATGGTGCGTATCCGATCACCCAGCCGGCTGGCCATCCGGTTCATCCCATCGGCCAGGGAACCGATCTCTTCCGGATCCGGCACTGGCAGGCGGTAATCAAGATCACCCGAAGTAAAGTGCTGTATTCCCTTTTCCATTTCCTCAAGGGCTATATCCACAGGCCGGGAAACAATCAGACTGACGACTGCCGCAATCAGGGCCAGCAGCAGGGCATACACGGCAACCCCGGGATAGATGATCGCCTCGAGAATCCTGCCATTCGAAGGCAGCGGTGCAGATACGCGGATGCTTCCTTCGATATCCCTTCCCCTTGCAACCGGAATTGCCAGGTACAGGACATCTCTTTTCAGCTCGAAGCTGTACCTGGTCGAGATGCCAGTATCACCGGCCAATGCTTTCTCAAATTCAGGATGACTTCCGTGATTGCCCATGCGGGCAGGATCTTCCTCCGAATCGCCAATGACCTGGCCGGACGGCAGAATAACCGTAATCTGAGTTTGCAGTTGTGAGCCGGTTTCCTTGCAGAGAGCATCCACCATGCGGGCGCTCGTCTCCGACAGCTTTCCCTCGACCTGCCTTTTGACCAGCAGGGCATGGGCTTTCAGAGCAGCGCCCGTCTGTTCACGATATACCTGCCTGAGCACCCTTGACGCCTGCCAGGTCACTACCAGCAGGGAGAGCAGGATAATAAGCAGATAAACGAGGTAATTTCGCCACAGCAGGTTTTTTCTTTTTGGTATCATCTCTTATTCTTTGAGCCGGTACCCTACTCCCCGCACGGTCTCGATATACTCGCCGGCCTTCCCCAGTTTTTTCCTCAGGCCAACGATCTGCACATCCACCGACCGGTCCGTGACTGCATAGCCATCCCCTTTGACTGCATTTATAATCTGATTGCGGGTGAATACCCAGCCCGGTCTTCGCATCAGGAAGCACAGGATGTCGAATTCGGTCGCCGTAAGCTCTACGGGCTCCCCGTCCACCATTATCTGGTGCCGGGCAGGATACAGGGTCAGATTGTGGACACTCATGGCCGGGGCGTTATCCGACTCACCCTTCCTGCGCCTTCGCAGAGCCGCCCTGATCCTGGCGATCAGAACCTTCGGGCTGAACGGCTTGGTTATATAATCATCAGCACCCAGTTCGAGACCGGTCACGATATCGGCATCCTCCCCCCTGGCCGTCAGCATGATGACCGGGATATGGGATGTTTTGGCGTCACCCTTGAGCGCTTTACAGACATCGAGGCCATCGATGCCCGGCAGCATAAGATCGAGCACGATGAGGTCCGGCATCCCTGCCCTGGCCCTGGCCAGGGCCTTCTCACCGCAGGTGACTCCCTCCACAAGATACCCTTCCTTGAGGAGGTTGTAGCGTATCAATTCCAGAATATCTTCTTCATCATCAATAATCAGGATTTTATGGTGCGGCATGTGTATTCTTTCCTGTCAATACCGGTTTCTTCACCAGTTTACCTATACCTATATCCAGACAGGCTCCCGGAAGCCATCTTTCCTGTGATAAATATAGCTCGTTCCCTCCAGGAGTCCAAAAAGTCTCTCACGGGTAAAGGTCCGATAGAGCCTGAGCCCTGGCTGTTTATCAGCCAGACTCTCATCCCCGGTAACGAAAAATTCCGCCATAGGGTGAAACTTATACCAGTTGATGGGTCTTCCGACCGTTACATTTTTATATGCCTCGGTTATGCAATCAAAACTATAGAAATGATTGAAGCCTAACCCTCCATTGATCGCACAGGGAGGGACGCCCTCATGCACAAGAGTTTCCCCCGCTGTCCATTCAAGGTCCAGACTCAGCCGGTGTGAAGCGACCTGAAAGATAACCAGGGAATAGATCAGGGCCAGAGCAACGACCAGGGTTTTCTTCTGCTCTCCTATCCAGGGGAAACGGCTCAGGAGAAGGTAAATCATGAGAATGGAAACCGGGAAAATGTAGCGGTCATATTGCAGTCCGATCATAATAGCTACCAAAAGATAAGCGATTCCCCACAGGTAAAAAAACCTGAGGCCAGGGTCATCCTGCCCTTGCTCATCGGGCGGTTTTATATTTTTCCCCTGCATGCCCTTCCTGTGCACCTTCTCGGCAGGTTTTTTATCTTCTTTCCGGTGAACGAAATACTCCAGCATCCCGGTCAGGAGGATTACGGCCCCGGCCCAGCTCAGTCCGGTCAGGAGAAACGAGGCCGTATCCGGGCTGAGAACCGGCACATTAAATATCCTGGTCAAAGCGCCGATCGAAAATATACTGGGCAGATAGGGCATCGGGCGATTGTTTTTCAGATAGAGGATCATGGTTCCGGCTGACACCGCAAGCACGGATATCAGGGCACGGGAAAAATCAAGGTGCAGTTCCTCTCCCCTTCGAGGATTCATCACCAGGGCAAGAGCAAAAGTGATAAACAGCGGCGCAAGGTACACGGCACTGTAGTGAAGGGAAAAAAGAGTGTCAAAATACAGTCTGGACAGCAGGGTCAGGGGATTGGTCAGGCTTTTGATAATGGCCAGATTACTGGATACAGAGGTACTATACGATACGCTGCTGTGAATAATTTTTCCCCCGAAGAGGCACAGGTAAAATAAGCCTATGGAGATGAGCGGGATCGCCGATGCAGCCAGGCTGTGAATCAGGGTTTCTTTTTTCAGGGACTTTCGATAAATCAAACAGACAGCCATGAGGGCGATCGACAGGGAAACAGCATGCTGCCTGGTCAGGACAGCCAGGGCAGCGAAGGTGCTCCCCAGGTAGAGAAAGAGCGGTCGATTCCTCCTTAATCCCTTGATAAAAAACAGGATTGAAGCAATAAGGTAGAACATGAAAAAGGGCTCGGTCATATACCAGTCTATCATTTTCAGCCAGATTGGATTGATCAGCATGGTCAGCGAGCCGCAGACAGCCGAAAACCGGTTCAGGCCCAGTTCGGATAACAGGAGATAGAGGGCTGCAAGGGCCAGAAAATTGACCAGGTATACGGAAAGGTGCAGGACCTTGAGCCGAAAGCCGAAGAGGTGACACAGGATATTGCTGAACAGCAGTTGCCCGACGAGGGAAGACGCGGAATAGCTGACATCGATCGTATTTGTTTCATAGAGGATCCTGGCCGATCGGGCATAAACCCCGGCATCTCCATGAGCCCAGTTATAGTCGGATGAGATAACAAGATAAGATACCACCAGGAAACACAAGAATATTATCAGTGGCCAGGCATGCCTTTTTAAACCGACGGACATCGTGATATCTCCCATCTGCGATCCCTGAAAATTTTTACTGCCGAAGAGAATACCATAAAAAAGAAGATGACATTAACGATCGAGATGATCAGGGCCAGATCCACGCCAATCACTCGATTAAAGGGTAAACCATCTCCCCGGATGCCATAGAAAATAAATAAATTCAGGTTTGCACAGACAACAACAGCCAGGAGCGTTCGCAGGTGAGACCTGTCCGTCCAATAGAGCATGATCACCAGAATGCAGGCCAGAAAAAAGTGGTTTTCATGTACTCCGGTGTTAAATATGCAATAGGCCAGATACCCGCTCAGTGAAAACAGGACCAGGTTGGCAAACGTTTTCTTTTGCTTGAAAAACATCAGGAGCGTCGCGGCGTAAAAGGCAAAAAACAGGAACCTGGGCAGGAGTGTTATTGATACGTCTTTGGTCATAATGTATTCCGCTAAACCATTTTTCAGCGGGCCAAACCGCTCAGGCGAAAAAACATGGAGGAAATGGGTCAGTATCCAGTTGAAATTCAGAGCATTTCCACTGAGATATGCATGGGACGTGGCCCGATTGAACGCCCGGAATATTTCACTGCCGAAAATCCAGGGAAAAAGGAAAACCGCTCCCAGACAGGGTAAGCCAGCGGACAGGAAAAGCCTCTTCAAATCAGCACCTTTCAGATCCTTGATGTTTTCTCTCTTCAGGCCATAGAGTGCAATGAAGGGGGCCAGGATAAGGGGCTGCCATTTTATCATGCAGCTCAGGATGAAAAAAACCATAGCCAGGGTCAGTTTTTCTTTTTCCAGCGCCCAGAATGCTATGATCAGCGCAGGGGCAAAATAGATGTCCAGATAACCAAGTGCCATGCTGTTCATGACAAGAGAGAGCAGCAGCACTGAGGCGAGGGTAACATCTTTACTCCAGACGGCAAAAAGCAGCGAGCTGAACACCAGGAAAATAAACAGGGACAATTTGAAGCCTGAAAAGGCATTGATATGCAGAAAATCAGATGCCTTGAAAACCATAAACAGTATTACCGTACTCAAGGGAGGATAATCCCTGCCATTGGCTGCATATCCGTTGACAATCCCCATCTGTCTGGCATTATTGATCCAGGCTCCCCAGATATTTACATCCGAGGTTCCGGGTGCATGAAAAAAAGTCAGTGATACGATACATACCAGAAAAAAGATCAAATACTGCTCAACCCTGATACCGGCTGCTCCGTTCGGTACGGCTGCCAGCTTGCAGACGGCAGGTTCAATCTGTGCCTGATCGCCGGGCCGGGTTTTTTCACTGCATTTGGTTTTCATCTTTGATTTCCTTATTGTTACTTCTTTTCAGCCACACAAAATACTGACAATCCAAAGGGAAAGGTCAGGCCGCGAAACAGCAGCGCATTCTCGAAGGTCAGAATACCATACAGCAGCCTGTTAAGCCATGACGGCAGAGGCCGAAGGTCTGATGCAATCCTGCATCGTCCCTGCCCGCTTCTCTCCGACCTCCCGTCCGGTGAGAGCGTCCTTCTGATAATTCGTGCAGCAACTGCTGCCGGAAAGAGCAGGGCATTTCGGTACGTCAGCACCTGGATGGAAAACCCATGCTCTTGCAGCTTCTGCCGCAGGTCCCCGGCCCGGTACCTTCGCCTGGTGTGAACAGCCAGATCGTGCGGGCTTCGTAAAAATTCGAAAGCCGGCAGGTTGAGGATCAGAAGACCGCCTGGCTTCAGGATCCGGTGGATTTCGACCAGGGCTTCCCGGTCGCTGTTCACTCCGGCATGATACAGAACATCCAGGGAGGTAACTGCATCAAATGCCCGGTTATGAAAAGGCATCCGGCAGATCGAAGCCTGAACAATGCTGCCAAGACCGCGCGCCTTCAGGAATGGCAGGGCATGTTCGGAAAATTCAAGCCCACAGGCGTGGTATCCTCTGGCATGATATTCCCTGCACTCTGCAAGCAGCTTTCCGGTACCGGCCCCGGCATCTAAAATTCTCGCCGTTGATATGTGCCGCTGTTCATACCGGCTGATAAACCGGTCCAGGCAGCGAAAAACGATATCCCGCAACCCCCGGTACCACCAGTAATCCTCCTCCAGCCTGAACATGACTGCATATTCATGCTTTTCCACCTTGCTAGCATTCCTTCCCGCCAGTTTCCCGGATAATCCGGCAGATGTACTCGATGTGCTCATCAGTAAGCTCAGGATACAGGGGCAGGGAAAGAATCTCTGATGAAAACCGCTCGGATACGGGAAAGTCGCCCCGGGTGTAGCC
Organism: bacterium; assembly: GCA_040755755.1. Lineage (NCBI taxonomy): Bacteria > bacterium. The sequence goes on from JBFLZW010000049.1 coordinate 59,225, forward strand.
TAACCACTGGTATGCTTTCTGGTAGTGGACCGGAAGGGGGTAATGGATACTGGTGAAGATGCCGTTATCCGCCAACCGCTGCCGCAGCCTCTCCCGCTCCGGTGAGCGGACGACGTACAGATGGTAAACATGCCTGGCGCAGGGTGCCTCTACAGGCAGGGTCAAGCCGGTATCAGAAAGGAGCGTGCGATAGAGCCCGGCCAGGCTTCTCCTTCGGTTGTTCCATGCATCGAGGTGGCGCAGCTTCACCCGCAGGATCGCTGCCTGTAATTCATCGAGTCTGCTGTTGCAGCCATGAACGGTGTTGTAATATTTTTTTTCTTCTCCATAGTTTCGCAGCATCCGCAGTTGTACGGCCAGCCGGTCGTCATTGACCGCCACCATCCCGCCATCTCCGTATCCGCCAAGGTTCTTGGTCGGATAGAAGCTGAAGCAGCCCGCATCGCCAAGAGTCCCCACCCTGGCTCCGCAGTATTCTGCTCCGTGGGCCTGGCAGGCATCCTCGATCACCCGCAGTCCGTACAGTCTGGCTGTTTCAAGGATCGGCCCCATATCAGCGGCCTGGCCGTATAAATGCACCGGGATAACCGCTTTGGCCTTCAGGGGCGGGGTTTGCGCCTCCAGATAGGCTTTGAGCTTCTCGGGATCCATGGTGAAGGTTTCAGGATCGATATCGATCAGAACAGGCCGTGCTCCAGCCAGCACAATGGCCACAACTGTCGGGACAGCGGTGTTGGGGACAGTGATGACCTCGTCCCCTGCTCCCACTCCGCAGGCCGTGAGGGCAAGCCTGATGGCATCGGTCCCGGAGGCGACGCCCACGCAGGAGCCTGCCTGACAGTAAGCGGCAAATTCGGTTTCAAAAGCCTCCAGTTCTTTGCCCAGAATGTACCAGCCGCTTTTCAATACCCTGGCCACAGCCTGGTCAATCTCTTCCTGAATGCTGAGATACTGCTGATTCAGCTCGAAAAATGGAATTCGCATGGGGCTTGCCGAGACAGATTATCAATAAACTACCAATACCAGTTTTTAAATTTCCGGTAATACTCCACAGTCCTTCGGACACCTTCGATCAGGGGAGAGCGAGGCTCCCAGCCGACGATCCGTCTGATTTTGGAAATATCCGAATAGAAATGGCCGGGCTCCTGGGCAGCCCGCTCCGGGCTGAAGGGAGCAAACTCCCATTGGCCGCTCCCGGCTGCCTCGATAACGGTCTTAGCCAGTTCCAGAAAGCTCGATGGTTTGTCATTTCCGACATTGAATACCTCGCCGTACGCCTCTTCGGTCGCAGCGCACAGCAGAATGGCTTCAACCGTATCGTCGATGTAGAGGAAATCCCGCATCAGGGATCCGTCACCAAAGACCTTGATAGTGCCGTTATCAATGGCCAGCCGGATGAACCAGTTGGCGACGCCGAAGCGGTTGTGCTTCATCTGTGCCCGCTCACCATAAATATTGGTCAGGCGCAGGGTGATGGACCTTACGGAATGGTTATTGTGGTAAATCTGAAACAGCTTCTGGGCCGTCAGGCTTGACAGTTCGTAAATGCCTTTCGGATTGATCGGCGTATCCTCGCTGACCGGCAGCCTGGCAGCGGGACCGTACTCCCCCCGCGTTCCCGTATAGATAAGCCTGGCCGCAGGGTTATAGCGCTTACAGGCTTCCAGCAGGATTGCCGCTCCCTTGATATTGATATCGATATCGGGGAATGGATTCACCAGACTGAGAACATGATCGTTTTGGCCAGCCAGATGAAAGATATAGTCCCGGTTGCGGACCAGGTACCTGATGCTGTTTTCATCTCTGACATCGCTGAAGTTAACCAGAACCTTATCCCTGACCGGTTCGATATTGAAGAGGTTCCCGCCGTGATCCTCGATCATCGCGTCGAGAAGTGTCACCCTGGCCCCAAGCTCAACAAGCCTGATGGCCAGATTACTGCCGATAAAACCCAGTCCTCCCGTAATCAGGATATCCTTGCCGCCAAAGCAGCCCAGCTTGTCCTGCATATTTATTACATTATCCATGGCCGTTCTTCTTTGCCCCTCCCTGGTATATCCCGCGGACCACAAACTGAGGGGTCTGGTTATTGCTCAGGAACATGCGGCCAAGATATTCACCTACAAGGCCGAGCATGAAGAGCTGGACCCCGGAAAAGGCTATGACCGTGACAATCAGGGATGCCCATCCAACCGGGGTAGAGGGGTTGGACAGCTTTTCCGCGATAACCATAATGCCCAGGATAACGCCCAGGCAACTGAACATCAGCCCCAGTATGGAGCTGATCCGAAGAGGCATTACCGAAAAGTTCACAAACATGTTGAGCCACAACCGGACCAGCTTCCGGAAGGTGTAGCCTGAGCGGCCATCCTGCCGTTTATCATGCTGGACCTGGACCCGTCCGATGTTCCGGGTGCATCGAAGGGCAAGACCGTCGATGTACGGATAAGGGCCGGTATATTTAACGATCTCATTAACCACAAAACGGCTCAGGCACTTGAAGCTTGACAGGTAGAGCCCTCTCGGTTTTTCCAGCAGGATAGTGGCCACCTGATCGTTGAACCAACTGCCCAGATTTCGCCCCCAGGAATGCTCCTTCCTGCGGTAATAAGTGTAGACGATATCATACCGGTGCCTGACCGCTTCATCGACCAGAAGGGGCACTTCCTGCGGAGGATTCTGAAAGTCATCGTCCATGATGACGATATAATCCCCATCAGCATACCGAAGACCAGCCATGACAGCGTTATGCTCGCCAAAATTTTTTGCCAGGTCAATGAATTTCACGATCGGGCTGTACTCCTCGCTCAGGGCATGGCACACGGAATAACTGTTGTCCGGGCTTCCGTCATTCACCAGAACAATCTGCAGTCCTTCAGCCCCCATGGTGGCGATGAGCTTGTCAACCAGCCCCCTGATTGTCCGGGCACCATTATATACGGGGATAACTATGGTGATCAGCATAAGTTTTTATCCTGTATTTTCCTGCCCAATTATACCAGTATGGAATGAAATAACCAAGAAAATAAAGACTTGGACACAGGGTAATATTTCACCCCGGTGAGAATGGGGGGGAAAGAGCCTCGCCCGGACCTCAGCGAGGCTTATCGATTTCGAGAATGTCCGGTTTTCTCGCTAACACGGTCAGAAAGGCTTCCACTACTTCAGGATCAAACTGTGTTCCGCAGCAGCGCTGTAATTCCGAGATAGCATACTCCAGGGTCTGAACCGGTCTGTAGGGCCGGTTGGAAAGCATGGCATCGAGCGAATCCGCTACTGCCAGAATCCGTGAGGCCCGGGGGATTTTATTTCCTTTCAGTCCATCCGGATATCCTTTCCCGTCCCAGCGCTCATGATGGTGCTCGATAATTGCCATCTCAGGCTGCAGGAGGCGAAGGTGCTTGAGCACCTTGGTACCCAGGACCGGGTGTTGTTTTATTTCGGCGAATTCCTCATCGGTGAGGCGGCCTGGTTTGTTGAGGATGGCATCGACTATTCCTATTTTTCCGATGTCGTGGATCAGGCCCGACTGTTTCACCTGATCGACTTCCTCGCGGGAGAGGCCCATTTGTTCGGCGATTTCAACCGCATACTTCGTTACCTTCTGGGAATGCCGGTAGGTGTAGGGATTCTTCAATTCGATCAATTCACATAAGGCCTGAATCATGTTGATGTATTCCCTTTTGAAGAATTCCTCTTCCAGGGAAATCTGCATTTCCCGCGTGCGGTCTTCGTTCCCGCTTTTTTCCCGCTCTGCAAGGATTTTTTCAAGCCGCTCGTATAATTGGCAGATATTATATGGCTTGGCAATAAAATCATTAGCACCTAACCGGTAGGTTTCCACATTCCGTTCATAGGTACCTACGCCGGTAATGATGACTACCGGCAGATTCCTGTTCTGCTCCCGGATTTCCTGAAGTGTTTTAATACCATCAATCCCTCCCGGCATGTTGATGTCCAGCAGCACAATATCCGGATGACATTCCGGTATTAATTTGAGACATTCCTCTCCACTCGAGGCCAGAAGTACATCGTATTGAGTTTTCAGAATACCACTGAGTACTTCCCGATCCTCCTCACGATCATCGACGATGAGCATAAGCGGGGCGCTCCGACTCTCCCTCTTCACCCTGGTATCTCCTTGTATGGGATTGGTAATGTTCATTGCTGCTCCTCAGACTGCCGGACGGCTGAAAAAGCCGGTTCCGTTCTTTCACCACAATGGTGTGCGGGCAAGAAACGGTCCACATCTCTTGCCGATTCCATCCATTTTTTAATATATTCCTGATTCTCTCTACCAATATCGATAAATTCCAGACCCACATCATACGGCAGGCTGTGGCGGCCATAGATTTCCTGAGTCCAGGTTACCTTTCCCAAAACCGGAATCGGAGGGGAATCATCCGGCAATTTCACAAACAGTTTCATGAATTGATCTGGCGAAATATATTTTTGACAGGACAAGCGAAGGCCGCTGGCGCTGATATCCCTGGCTATCAGCATCTCGGTTTGGGGTATGCGGTAAACTTCAACCGATGCCGCCAGTTGCCGGCGCGATTCTCTTCTCTCCAGCGGCAGCCGCACTATAAAGGATGCCCCCTTTTCACGCCCGGCAACAACCTCCACACTCCCGCCATTCAGGGCAATGAAGTGCTCGACAATCGACAATCCCAGCCCCAGTCCCCTCTTATTTCCGGAAGTCATAAAAGGGGTGAATATGGTATCCCTGATTTTCTCGGAGATGCCCTTGCCGGTGTCGCGCACGGAAATTTTCACTGACTGGTATTCCTTTTCCGTGACAAGAGACAATTCCTTCTTCTCTTCCCCTTCCATAGCCTCGATGGCATTCTGGATAAAATTTACAAACACCCTGGTCAGTTGTTCAGGCTCACCCGCGACGAGTATCTCCTCAGGATGATAATGGCGCCGCACATCGATCGCCTTTTCCCGAAGAGGCACCGAGCAGATCTCAAGGACCTGGTCCAGAAGCTGATGAAGCGGGACAGAGCCGGTCTTCGACCTGACAGGACGAACATATACCAGCAGGTCTTTAATAATGGCTATCGCCCGGCTGATCTCTTTCTGGGCAATGGGGAAGAACCTGTCTGCCACGTCCGCTCTTACTGCCTCCCTCCACCGGGAGTCCTGGTCCAGGAGCTGGAAAAATACATTGATGTTATTCAATGGGCTGTTTAAATCGTGGGCAACCTGGAGTGCCATTTTCCCCCAATTCGCGTAGATACGCTCTTCTATTATCCGGGTATAAATCCTGATCTTATCAATGGCAAAGGCTGCCTGACCGGCTATTTCCTTCAGGGCTTTTAACTCTCCCCGTGAGTAATGCGTTCCATCCGGTTTTTGGCCCACACTCAACAGGCCGCTGATATCGCCATCGTCAGCCCTTAAGGCCAGGCAGAGCCGGGCACCGAGATTTTCCAATTCCCGAAGCTCTTTCCCCTTGGCCGTACGGCATTTCGAAGCGGGCAAATCCCTCTGTGTCAGGAAATTTTTGCCGGTGGACAGAAACCACTGGACAATTGCCCCATCGATATCCGGCATGCGATCTTCCGCAATATCCAGATTTCTCTGGGCCTGGAGTACAAATTTTTTGCTCTTCGGCTCTTTCAGCACAAGCGATACAGGACACGAAAGAAGCTGATGAACCGCTTCGATGAGGAAGTCAGCCATGTTCCGGATGTCCATGTGCTGGTGAATGCCCTTGACGATGTCTGCTGTCTTCACGTCAGCTACCTTTACTCCACTCCTCCCCCTTGAGGCAGGGAGCCCCTGTGGCAGGGGAGGCTGGGTGGGGGTGATGGTTATTATCACCCCTCCTTTCGAGAAAAAGAAAATGAGGAACGTCTGTCCATGAACGATTGCACTGATCGTCATAGTTATCGGCCACACTGGTCAAAAACTTGTTGGAAAGATTTGCAGGGAGCATGACAGATATCGGAGACGCAGGGGACATGAATCACTCAAGGTGCCAAATTTCCGGGCAGTTACGGAAAATAGCGTAAAAAAATACAGAAGTTGCCTGCATAATGCGCCGAAAAGATTTTCAACAATGCTTATACCCCTGTATGATGAGGTATGTCTTTCGGATTTCATAGGAAAAAGAATGCAGGCTGTTTTATAAAACCAGTTACCGGCAATTACCGTTACCTTTGCAAGGAGAGACAAAAATTTTGGCGGATCGGAGAGAAAATGAGCTGAATTACCTGGAATATCCTATCCTGCTGGTCGATGACGATCATATGGTATTGGAGTCCCTGCAGATATATCTTGAGGACAATTTCTCGTTAGATACTGCTGATGATCCGGAAAAGGCTCTTGAGATGATGCAATCCAAAGAGTATGCAGTGATCATCTCCGATCAGCGGATGCCTAAACTGGAAGGTTGTTCTCTGTTAGCCAAAGCACGAGAGATATCTCCACGCAGTATCAGAATACTGATTACCGGATATACGGATCTTGAGGCTGCAATTGAGGCTATCAACAAGGGCGAAATATACCGCTTCATTCCCAAACAGGTGTCGAGTGAAGATAAGGAAATATTAATCAAACAGGCTGTCGAGCTGTACCATATCCGGGAAGAACGGGACCGGCTGCAGAAAGAAAATGAGCAGATGCTCAAAAAGCTTGCTGCCCAGCAAAAGCTGTCCGCTATCGGCCATTTCGGCCTCAGGCTCAATGAGTGGTTATCGTCGCTCATAGGAGGTTTAACCAGACAACTGGGGGAAAAAAATCTCGATAAAAACCTGACCCTCCAGCTCAGCAGGCTCAAATCTCTCATGCAGAGGATTGACGAGGTATACCGGCTTACCGATTTTGATATTCCCAGGCTCCAGACGCAAATGGAATTCGATGATCTTAATCAGGTGGTTCTTCTCTCGATAGATTATACCAGAGCTTTTATCAAAAGAGGGCTTCGCCCGGATTGGCAAGGGATCAAAATCAATACTACCCTGGATGCCACACTTCCCAGACTCTATATGGCCAAGGGAGCCGTACAGATCGCCATTGAGGAACTGCTGATCAATGCCAAGGAGGCTATCGAGGAAAACCGTCTGGATAAGAGCAATTTCACTGAAGAAGGGATTATTGAGCTTAAGAGCTGGCATGAGACCCGTCAGGGAGAAAATCGCGTCTACCTGACAGTCACCGACAATGGCTGCGGGATAGACCCGGAAAACCTGCAGGATATTTTCAAACCCCTTATGAGCATCAGTAAGTATCCGGTTGACCGTCCCGGGATCGGGCTCAACATCGTCGAGCAGGTAATGGCTTTCCATAACGGGCTGGTCCATGCAGAAAGTACACCGGGTCAGGGATCAAAATTTACCCTTGAATTCAGTGGGTGATCTTCAAAAGATTCAAGATGCTATGCCCTTTAATCGATAGCTGTCTATCTAAATCGATCGTTTACTTCTCTTGTTTCCAAAGCAATTCCATATCATATCTATGCAGTACTACACACTTAACTCCAGACTGATTTTTATACACAGATGACCTATTATTTTACATTTTAACCCCCGTCATACACGGAGATTCCATTGAAATTCCAATTTGAATTGCGTACATTGAATTGATAGACTTTTACGAATTCGCCTCCATGAGAAATGAAGAATATATAGTTAGCTTTGGCCTTATTTTTGCATGTTCTTCCAATAATGGTTAAGAGAGAGGCTAATAATGCTTAATCCTATGGACCCTGGAAAATCGATAAGCGCCTGTTAATAGTAAATCTAAACGAATGCAATACATTCACATTACTGTGAAGGGTTCTATACAACAATGTGTGAAACAAAAGTAATAAACAGAGAGAAGGGAATTTCTATGCAGGATAATATGTCTCTTCAAGGGGTAGAGTCATCAGAAAGACGCCGTTATCAAAGATTAGTGAGGAAACTTCCTGTCTATTTCAATATATATGAAGATAAGCGGAATAATAAATCTCATACGAGGTTTAGTGCGCAAACCCAGGACATCGGATTAGGGGGGGTTGCCTTTGATACTATTATTGAAGATATAACCTTGGCCAAAGAGTTAACCGAGAAAAGAACAGGATTAAATCTTAATATCCATCTCATTGAAAAAAATAGTGAAATTGCTTCCAAGGCAAACATTGCCTGGATTTTTAACCTCAAGGGATTGCCTATCAAGACCAAATATGTACTAGGCTTGAATTTTGTTGATATGGGTAAGGCTGAAAGGGATATTCTTTCCACTTATCTCAACGAGATGATTTCATTTCAACGTGAAGAGTCAGCCAAGAATCGGCAAAGGATTAAAAAGACCTTGGCTCAAATAGCAAGAGTAAATGAAAATTCGTTTTCAGAAGATACACTTATTCGTGAAGAACTTGGAGTTGATTCTCTCATGGCCATGGAGACCCTTGCCGTTATAGAAACGATATATGGAATAGAGATTGATGAAAGCAGGGCTTTTGATGTAGTAACGGTAGCCGATATGATGGATCTCATTGAGGAGTATTTACATAAGAATAGCACATATTAGATTATTATGGAAAGAAAGATATTTATCACCGGTGGTACTGGGTTTTTAGGATGGTATCTGGTCAAGAGTCTTTTAAAGGATAGAGATGTAAGCCTTGTCTTATTAAGCAGATCACAAGAAGGTCGCTCTGCTCAGTCCCGAATGGAAAAGTTACTCAGAGATAACTATAATGAAGCAGAATATAATAAATTAAAAGATCGCATTGAAATTGTAGAAGGGAGTATCACCCAGCCAAACTTAGGTATGAGTAATGAACAGTCACAACGGCTGGCAGAGGAAATAACTTCTATTTTCCATAGCGCAGCTCTTTGCGACTTTAATGTGCCATACGAAAAAATAGAAAAAGTAAATGTCACCGGCACCCAAAATTTATTAAATTTCGCTTTAATGTGTCGGAGCAATAAATCGTTTGAAGCCGTCAACCATATAAGTACAATCGCTGTCTCCGGCACTTATCAGGGGACATTTTTTGAAGACTCTTTAGATGTGGGGCAAAGTTTTAAGAATACTTATGAGCAAACCAAGTTTGAAGCGGAAAAATTAATCCACGTATATAGAGCTAAGGGGTTAAATATAAATATTTTCAGGCCCAGTATTATTGTTGGAGATTCTCAAACAGGATATGCGGTCAATTTTAGAGTCCTATACCAGCCTATTCATATTCTTTCTTTAGGAATTTACAAACAAATTCCAGCAAAAGGAAGTATAAAATATAATATTGTACCAGTGGACTTTTTAGCTGATGCTATATGTCTCATTGATAATAGAAGTCATCCTTATAACCAGACTTTTCATATGACAAATACCCATGAAGTAACGGGAGATTTTATTTTTCAAACAGCCAGTGAATATTTTAAGTATCCCGATCCAGAGAGAATACCACTGGATGCATTTGATATGAGCACATTGAGAGGCTTTCGGAAGCTGTTGTTATCACCTTATATCCCTTATCTTAATCATGACAATATCCTCTACGACAACAAACGGGCCATGGATATTCTGCAAAAAAATTCTTTTCAATGGCCCAAGGTAGATAAAAAATTTTTACACACACTCTTTAAATTTTGCTTTGATATTAACTTCATAACCCCTCCAAATGGATTGATGACATGAATCTATCCTCTTTGATAAAAAGGGTGGCGAATGCGTACCCTGAAAAGCTGGCTATCATTGAAGATGAAGAAAAAATTTCATATCAGCAGTTGTGGCAAGAGATAGAATCGTTGTCAAATGCCTTGAAATTAATAGGCATAAGAAAGAATACCAGAGTCGCTATTATTCTTCCTAATTGTAAAGAATTTATTTATAGTTTCCTCGCCCTTCTCAATATCACTGCCATCGCCGTGCCTTTGAAACCCCAAATGACATGCTGGGAACTTAACGGAATTTTTAAAAATTGTACTCCTAAAGCCTTGATTCTCACTCCGAGCCTTCTCAATAAGATACTTGGTGAAAAACCTTTCCTTTTAAAAAATAAGATAATAATTCTTAAGGAAGAAAAACATGAAATACGAATCATGGATAAGAATGGGTACTTGGAAAATGTAACGTTACATACTTTTTGCACTCTTCTTAAGATGGGAAAAGAACAAGGCACTCGAAAGAGGAGAATACAAACTCCTCCAAGACAGGTAGCCAGTATTAATTATACTTACCGTGGCTATGGTTATCCACTGGGTGCAATGCTAACTCATAATAATTATATCCATGGTGCATATAATTATATCAGACACAGGAAATCATCACCTGATGAAACAGTTCTTTTAGTTTTACCTTGTAACCATATTCTCCCTTTAGTAGGGTGCATTTTAGTACCCTTGCTTGTTGGAGGTAAGATAGCTCTATTAGATAGCTACAGCCCAAAGCATATCCTTCGGGCTATCTCATCGTTTAATGTAAACATCCTGGTCATGGTGCCAACATTATTCCATATATTAGTAAATTATTATAGAAACGAAAAGCACGATATATCTTCTTTAAAATATGGAATATCAGGCGGCAGTTTCATGCACTTTCAACTTAGTAAGCTCATAAAAGACAAAATGAATCTTGATATTATACAAGGATATGGATTGACCGAATGCCAACCTGTAACTTGTAATTTTTTAACTAATAATAAACCAGATACATTGGGTTTCCCACTTCACAATGTCCAAATAAAAATCATAGATGAGAAAGAAAATGATTGCGGAACTGATAGAATTGGAGAAATTCTGATAAAAACGTCACAAACTATGCTAGGGTATTATAGAAACAAGAGTGATACAAAAAAGGTTATTAAAAATGGCTGGTTTTATTCTGGAGATTATGGAAAATTAGATGAAGATGGTTATCTCCATTTTAAGGGGTTAAAGAAAGATATTGTAAAGGTAGGTGGTAACGTTATTGACCTTTTGGAAATTAAAAAATGCATATTATTTATTGATGGAATTAAGAATATCATTTTTGACATACAAGATGATGATTTATGGGGATCTAAGATAAGGGTTAATCTATGGGTTGATAGTAATTGTGTAAATTACTCATCTAATGACGTAAAAAAATTTCTCGGAGAATATTTAAGCTTATATAAAATTCCTAGCGAAATAATTATTTGGGAAAATAAATGATAGATAATCAAAAATTAAGGAAAAACCTACCGAAATTACAATTGGCTCTAATTTCTCCAGCCTCAAATGGTTTAAAAATGAACTTGGACCACATATATCTGGTATCTCAAGAGAAGATTGCTGAGAAAATTCCATCGCAGTATTTATTTTCTCCTTTTTCCCGCTGGTCTGGAATGGGTTTGGGATTGTTAATAATTAGTGCATTAACTCCAGATATTTTCCAAATAGATTTAATAGACGAAAATATAAAGGATATTGACTTTAACAAAAAGTACGACTTAATAGCTATCTCTTTAATAACACAACAAGCACCTCGGGCATATATTATCGCGGATTCTTTTCGTGCAAAGGGAATACCTGTCATCCTAGGTGGAATTCATCCAACAATAATGAAAGATGAAGCAAAGGCACATGCTGATTCAATTATTATTGGAGAAGCAGAAGAATTATGGACAACAGTAATAGAAGATTTTTTAAATAAAGACCTCAAAAGTATTTATTATTCTAACGATTCCGTCGATTTATCAAAGTCACCTATACCCAGATACGACCTACTTGATTTCTCAAAGTATAAGATCGCTTGGATACAAACGACACGCGGATGTCCACATGGTTGTGAGTTTTGTGCAGCATCAAATATATTCGGAAAAAGGTATAGGCATAAATCTATTCAACAAGTAATTAACGAAGTTCAATATATAAAGAGGCTTACTAATATTCAGATTGGATTTGCAGACGATAATATGTTTGTTAATAGAGAGTTTTCATATACATTGTTAAAAGAACTAAAAAAGTTAAATATTAACTGGATTACTCAAACAGATATATCCGTTGGAGAAGATGACGAGTTATTGGAATTGTTAAGAAAAAGTGGATGTAATTCACTATTTATTGGATTTGAAAGCCTATCTAAAAGAAATCTGACTTCTGATGATCGAGAGAATTGGAAGTTAAAATATATTGATAATTATGCAACACTTATAAAAAATATTCAGTCTTATGGGATAGGTGTTTTGGGTGCTTTTATATTGGGCTTTGATGAAGATGAAGAATCTACTTTTAATGAGTTAGCTGAATTTATCATTAGTAATAACTTATATGCCTCTCAATTGACTATTTTAACTCCCCTTCCTGGTACCAGATTAAGAGAAAGACTTTTAAGAGAAAATAGAGTAATATCTAGTGATTGGAATCGTTATACTTTCCTTGATGTTAACTTTATCCCAAAACGCATGTCACCTCAAAGGTTACAAGAAGGACTATATGAAGTTTTCCAAAAGGTATACGATAGAGAAGTTAGGATAAAAGTTGCCCAGCATTTTAAAAAAATATATCATGATTTAAGGCATGATCCCGGAGAGAAAGTGCAAAAGTCTAGGAAGTGAAATAAATGCCTATATACTCAATCCTGCCGTTAATTTCAAGTTTAATGGTGTTATTTGTAGGCATATTTATATTTTTCAATAACCGAAAGTCGATAATAAATATAAGTTTTGCTTTAGAATGTGGTAGTGTATTTTTATGGCTTTTTGGGTATTTTCTGATGTATTCCACCCAAAATAAAATATTTGCTTTGTGGTGTGCTAAATTTATTTACACTGGGGTAGTTTTTATACCAACATTTTTTTACCATTTTACTGTTAGTTTCATTCATAGGGAAAAGACAAGAAGAAAGTTAATTAATTTTTGTTATATATACAGTTTTATTTTCCTATTTTTATTATATTGTACGAATTATTTAATAGTGGGATTACATAAATACTATTGGGGCTATCAAACCAATGTTGGTAAAATACATAATTTATACTTTTTAATATTTGTAATAATTTTTTCCCTAGGTTTTAAGGAATTAATCATAATAGCAAAAAGATTAAAAGGTGGTCAAGAATATAACAGGTTAAAGTACGTTATTACTGCGTATGTAGTAGCTTTACCTGCAATGACAGATTTTATTCCAAACTATGGCATAGAATTCTACCCGGTCGGTTCGATATTTATCGTCAGTTGGATATCACTTATTGCCTATTCCATTGTCAAACATCAACTCATGGACATTGAAGTAGCCATAACTCGTGCAACTACCTTTGCCTTTGTGTATGGCATTACCTTTGGCTTGCCATTTGTAGTATTCTCCCTCTTTAAGGAGCAATTCCACTCTTTATACATAAACTATCCCTGGTCAATACCTACAAGTTTAATGGGATATGCAGCACTGGCCACCATTACTCCATTTATTTATATCAGATTAGAACGAAAGGCTTATTATACCTTATTTGGTGACTATTCTGGCCAGTTGCAAGTACTTAGTGAGACAAGTAGAGAAATAATAGAAAAAGGATTTGAGAATGCTATTGAATTAGCTAGACTTATACCAACTCATATTATGAAGTTCTATGAGAATACCATGCGGCAGAAGGTGAAGAATGTCTTTTATTTACTCAGAGAAGGAGGAAATTTCACTATCTTTTATGAAAATGTCAAAATCGAAAACTCCCTTGGAGCCATGAAAATAAATTATGAAAACCCTCTGATTAAGTGGTTTACAAACGTTAGAAAGCAGTTGGTTCAAGAGAGGATTATTAAGATTGATGACAATCATTCACTAAAGAAAGAAGATATTGAATCCTGGCTGCAGGACATTTCGGGAAAAGAAAAATTCCAAGATCTGCGCAGAGAGTTACTAGCCCTTCTCGACGAAATAAACCGCCTCAATGGCGCTATTTTCTTCCCCAGCTACTACAAGGACGAATTAATGGGCATATTAGCCTTGGGTGAAAAGCAGAAGGGCATTTACCGGCCAGAGGAGTTGAAGGTCTTTCATACTATGGCGGAAAATGCCGCCATGGTTTTCAAAGGTTCCCAATTGACTGCCTCGGTCGTAGAGGCAGAAAATATCAAAAAGCTTGAAAAGGCTAAGTCGGAATTTTTTGCCAATGTCAGTCATGAGCTTCGCACGCCGCTTACCAACATTATCCTGCCTATTCAGAATGTACTGGAGAAGATCGGGCACAAGATAACTCCGGAGAACCGAGAGGAGAAGGAGTCCATCCTGCGCAATGCTCACAAGCTGCTCAAGCGTATCAATGAGATATTGGACATATCGAAGCTCGAATCCGGCAAGATGCAACTGGAGGTGAGCCTCCGGGATGTTAACAGTATTCTGGAGGATATTGTGGCTGTCTCTTCAATTGGGGCTAAGGAAAGGGGGATTAGTCTGCTCTTTGTGCCGGACAATACCATTCCCAAAATTTACGTAGATACAGAAAAAATAGAGAAAGTATTTTCAAACCTGGTCAGTAATGCCTTAAAATTCACTCCTCCGCAGGGAAAAGTGGAAATCAGGACCAGGGAGGCAGCAGATTACCTGGAGGTGATTGTCAGCGACACGGGAATTGGCATTGCCCAGGCAGACATTCCCTGCATCTTTGAAAGATTCCGGCAACTTGACGGCTCAAGTTCCCGGAAGTATGAGGGAACAGGCATTGGCCTTTCCCTGGCCAGGGAGCTGGTTGAATTGCATCATGGATCTATTGAGGTAGCCAGCGAGTTGAACAGGGGGACTACCTTCACGGTCCGATTACTCAAGGGGAACGATCATTTCCCAAAAGGTGTAATCCGGCAAGAGCTGGAAAAGCCCCATATAAGTGATGGATTTGCGGAACGCAGAATTATTGGCGAACACCAGAAGGCTGACCGGAGAGAGGCTGACAGACGGAAAATGAGCTCAGTGGACAGGGTTTCTATTGACCTGTTGCAGCTTCAATTCTCCGATATGCTGCCTGGCCGGTCTTTGCCTCGGGCTGCTCATGACGCAGCAGGTAAAGCTCATGGAAATGGCGGGCTTCATGCGTCTGTCGGATCTGCTGAATCTGCCGGGAAAGAGACTATCCTGATTGTCGATGACAATAGAGATCTGGCCGCTAATATTGCCCACTGTTTTACCCCAGAGCACCAGGTATCCATAGCTTATGATGGAAAGCAGGCATTGGAAATGATTGCTAAAGAGCCTCCAGCCCTTGTCATTTCGGATGTCATGATGCCTGAAATGGATGGCTACGAGTTGTGTGGGAAGATTAAGTCCAGCGAGCGGACGCAGCATATTCCGGTTATTCTCTTAACCGCCAAGGCGGCTGTTGAAGACAGGATAACCGGCCTGAAACAGGGTGCCGATGAATATCTTGCCAAACCGTTTAATGCCAAGGAATTGATGGCTGTTGTTGACTCCCTGTTAACCAAAAAAGAGCTTCAGGCGCAATTAAACAAAACCAACCAGGAATTGAAAAAAGCCCTGCATGAGCTGAAAGAGACCGAGGCTGAGTTAGTACATACTGCAAAACTGGCGGCGGTAGGACAACTGGCTGCCGGTGTGGCGCACGAGATTCATAACCCGGCCTCGGCCATAGACAATTGCCTGCAAATAATAGCCAAAAGGGTAGAAAAGGTCACCAGCAACAAGGCGACGTTCGAGGAAATATACCCTGACCTGGCCAAGGCTCTTACCCTGGGAAAGACCTCGTTAGGCAGGGTCCAGAATATTGTGGATTCTCTCTTGGGATTCTCCCGCAAGAACAGGGAAGGATTCAACTTTGTGGATATCCACACCGGAATCAACGATACTCTTTCCCTTCTCGATCATCAATGCAGGGGCATGATTCAAATTCATAAGGAATTCGGACAGATTGAAAAAATCGAGGTTGATTTGCAGCAAATCAATCAGGTTTTCATGAACCTTCTCTCCAATGCGATTCACGCCATCGAGGCCAAAAGGGCAAAAGGTGCAGATTGCGGAAATATCTGGATATCCACTGGCATCGATGGAGAAGATGTGATTATCAAGATCACGGATGACGGCATGGGGATTTCCAAATATAATCTTGATAAGATCTTTGATCCCTTTTTTACCACCAAGGAGCTGGGAAAAGGCACTGGCCTGGGGCTCAATATCAGCTACCGGATCATCAAAAACCATAATGGCGATATTTCTGTGGATAGTAAGGAAAACGAGGGGACTACCTTTACCCTCAGGATCCCCAGGCGGATGGGGCAGGGAGCAGCCGGGGGAGTATAATTTTCACTCATATTGGTAAGACAACACATTAATATTTCTCCCCTCTATAGGATTTTCACTTCGCTAAAGGCATCAGATCCAAACAGTGTGATGGCTACCATATATGAGCGATAATTTTTTATTTATGCCCGGATTACAATGTAACTATAAAGATACCAACCGAATTCATGGGCAACCAGTGCCGAAAGCTATTATATATCGCCTTGTTACCAAAACAGGTCGAATTTTCAGAATCTCTACTCCATATCCGGGACTCGAGTGGGAACAACACAGGCACTGGGGGGCACATGAAAAAACTCTTGACAACTCTGACCGCTGCTTTTTACCTTGGCACAGTTACTTTTTCTCTTTGTTGCATTGGAGTACGGCAAAGTTGTGCGAACGGGATTTATGTGGATGGCACGGGGCCGGTTTCCAATGGACGAGGAGGAACGAATATCGCCCATAGTGACAATGGAACCGTCATTCACGACAACCCATCCGCTTTGGCTGCGCTGAAAGGGAAACGGCTCGAAGCGTGCTTTGATTTTTTAGTTCTCCCCATGAGCTATCGAGATCCGCAGAATGACGAGGATGGGAAAAACCGCCTTTTACTCCTGCCGTCATTCTCGTACAGTCAAAAAATGCCTCAGCGTCCCTTTGGAATAGGTTTCGGTGTTTACACCTCTGCCGGGTTCTCGACGGAGTATCGCTTGGTTCACCCTGCTTATGGAAAACAAAAGTATGCTTCCGATGCCTCGATGACGAAAATGCTCCTGGGTGTGGGCTGGCAGATGACGAACCAATGGTCCCTTGGCCTTGGGGCAGGACCTGCTTACAGCAGGGTGGCATTTGAAGAGCCGTACACGTTTCAGACCGGCATTTTCCGGGAACAATCTGTTCTGGTCGATATGAAAGGGGACGATTGGGCCCTGGCCTGGAATCTGGGAGTGCAGTGGCACATAGTGGACAGTACAACTTTAGGGTTAGCCTATGTCAATCAGGACCGGTTTCATCTCCGGGGTGATGCGGATATACAGGGCTTGCCCCTCAGCGATCCCACCGCTCATTACCAGGCCGCGTATGATTTCAAGTGGCCCCAGACCCTTGGCCTGGGAATAACGCATCGGTTCAACACTATCCATAAAATTTCGACAGATGTCATGTGGATAGACTGGTCTTCGGCCTTCGATGAACTGACCATAAAACTTACTGATGGTGATAACGCCGAACTGAATGCCGTAGCCGGAAATTCAGTCCAGGATGTGTTCCCGCTCCATTGGAAGGACAGCTATGCTTTCCGGCTGGGTTATGAATATCTGTGGACTCCGGTCGATACCTTGCGGCTTGGCTACGCCTACAACCTGAACCCCGTTCCGGATTCCACACTTACTCCAATGATTCCCGGCATCATGACACACCTGGTGTCCTTCGGATATGGGCATACCTGGGATAAATGGGCCTTTAACGCAGCCTATATTTACTCGTTTGGCCCACGGCAGTCAGTAGGCAATAGTAAAATTATCGGCGACGATTACGACCAGAGCTCTACTCGGATCAGTGCTCATTTTCTCTCTGTTGGAGCTCAGTACCAATTTTGAAAGATGGACGAACATTATGTTCTCGTAAAGGGAGCCCCCTGTCACAGGGGCTCCCTGCCAACCCTCTTCTCGCAAAAGCCCATATCATCTTCGTTAAGGATTACTCCTTGCTGACCTCCACCACACCGGTATCGAGATCATATCGAGCCCCGACAATCATCAGCTTGCCATCTTTGACTAACTCGGCCAGAACCGGTTTCGAGGTCTTGAGCTGCTCGACAACCATGTCGATATTGGCCCTGGTTGCGTTTTCCACCTTATCGCCGGGCTGGTCTTTTACCTTCTCTACAGCCGGTTTGATGGCTTTAACGACTGCGTCGATATGGCCGGGGGCTTTGCCGCCACCCTCTACCGTAGCAGTTACCGCGCCGCATTTCTCATGGCCAAGCACCATTATCAACGGCACGCCCAGATGTTCCGCTGCATATTCAATGCTTCCCAGGGCCAGGTCATCGACCACATTGCCGGCTACCCGAACTACGAACAGATCTCCGAGCCCCTGATCGAAAACGATTTCCGGTGGCACCCGTGAATCCGAACAACTGAGGATAATGGCAAAGGGGTGCTGACCTTTGACAAGCTCCGTGCGGCGCTCCGGCGTCGAATTGGGATGGGCAAGCTTGGCGGCAACATATTGCTTGTTTCCAGTCATCAGAATCTGAAGGGCCTGATCACCGGTTATTCCGGATGCTTCTTTAGCTGCTGCTGTACCGAAAACCACTAATGGCAGTATCCAGGCAATGATAAAAGACCTCACTATCTTCATAGTGACCGCTCCTTTCCTTCCTCTTGAATTTTTCTTTCCGGATTTTCAAAAACCTTGGTTTTCCTCAAAGCCACCTCCGGTAACACCTTGATAATGGCATCTTATAACAACACCTTACACCAACTCCAGACAATACCATCAGACGACACAGCGCAGATAAACCGCTCACTCCCGCGAGCTTCTTTTCTCCCTGCTATCACCCCCTTTCCGGTGGCCCCTGCCCTGGGCTGAGCCTGAATCCATCCAATAGTTCACCCCGATATCCGCACCCCAGTCCTCTCCCCAAATTCATAATCTTAAACAGTCATTGTGCAATGTAACATTGTCGAGTTAACTTCCTGTTTCGGAAGGTTTTTCAATATACCCTGATTATCTTTCATTTTCAAGAAGATATTTTCAGGAAAAGTTGTTTCTGCTCAGGCTGTTGATGTTGCTGTTTCTGTTTCCGGTGCGGTTGTCGAAGCAGGGCATAAGCGGTGGGGATCACCCGAAGGCTTGGGAAGGTCCATCCATGCCTCTTATTACCTTATACAATACCTCACTCAGTTCTTTCGTTTCATACGGCTTGGTAACTACCCCCTTGAAGCCGTACTTCCGGTATTCAGTCATTATGGGATCATCGGAATAACCGCTTGAGGCAATTGCCCGGACATCAGGGTCTATCTCAAGCAGCTTCTGAACGGCCTTTTTGCCTCCCATGCCTCCCGGGACAGTTAAATCCAGGATAACGGCGACAAAAGCATCTTCTGATTCCTTTGCTTTCCGGTAGAGGTCTATCGCCTCCTCACCATTGGCGGCAAATTCAACCCTGTATCCGAGACGGGTCAGCATCTGTCCGGCCATGTTTCTAATCATTTGCTGGTCATCCATAACCAAAACCTTCCCCCAGCCGGACCGGAATTTTTCCTCCCTGATACCTTTGGCAATAGCGGCCTCTGCCTCCAAGGCAGGAAGATAGATGTGGAAAGTCGTTCCAACTCCTACCTGGGATTCCACCTTGATATATCCTTCATGTTTTTTAATAATCGAATAGGCAATGGCCAATCCAAGACCAGCCCCTTTTTGCTTGGTGGAAAAATAAGGATCAAATATCCTGGATAGATGCTCTTCCGGTATTCCGACTCCCTCGTCCTGGATCGATATCTTGACGTACATTCCTTTTTTCAGCGGCAGGCTGATGTCAGGATCAACGATCACATTTTCTGCCCATACCCTGATTCTGCCGCCTTCAGGCATAGCCTGCGCAGCATTGATAATCACATTATTGAGAGCCTGGCTGATCTGCCCTTCATCTATTTCAGCCCGCCAGAGATCATCCGGTATACCCAGTTCGCTGGTCACCTGAGAGCCGCTCAAGGCAAAGCTGACCGCATTATTCAATACCTTTGAGACTGAAGTGACCTTCCTGATCGGCGCTCCGCCTCTGGCAAAGGTAAGTAATTGCTGAGTAAGCCTTTTCGCCTGATATGAGGCGCTCTTTATTGCTTCCAGTAATTCAGAAGCATTGCCTCCATATCCACTGATCTCCAGTTCCAACAAAGACAAATTACCTATGGTAACAGCCAGTAGGTTGTTGAAGTCATGAGCGATGCCACCGGCAAGAATACCGAGAGATTCAAGTTTTTGTACCTTGAGCAGTTCCTTTTCCATTTTCTTGCGCTCGGTGATGTCACGGACGCAGGCCGTCACTGCGGGCTTCCCATGATACTGGATAACCCCAACAGAGAATTCCACGTCCTTGATAGTCCCATCCTTACTCAGCAGTTTCGCTTCGTAAAAGGAAGGAACGGGCAGCCCCTGAAGGCGCAGCCTGTGCCTCTGGATAATCATCTCTCTGCATTCAGGAGCCAGTAAATCCGCGAAAGGCTTGCCGAGTAATTCCCCCAGAGAATAGCCGGTCAATGTCTCCGTAGCCCTGTTAACGAATTTCAGGACTTCATCCTGGACGATAACCACCCCGTTCTGGGCGTTTTCCACCAGCGTTGAGTACTTGGCTTCGGATTCCCGAAGCTCTTCGGCGGATTGCCTGAGCTCCTTTTCCTGTCTGTCTCTCTGGAGCCGGGCATGGAGGACGGGAGCAATGTAGTTGGCGATGGTTTCCAGCATTGTCTGGTCCTCCAGCGTATAGTCGGTTGCCTTGTTGGCGACCGCCAGAAGACCGATAAGCTTCTGTCCATGGATGATGGGGACGATCAGTGTCTTTACTATGGGAACATGCCCTTCGGGTACGGGGAGCGGCTTATTTGACCAGAGCGTTTTCCTTTCCAGGAGAGACTGACCCCAGAGACCGCCCCATTGATCATGGGGAAAAAGGATATCCTTATGAGGCACCTGACACTGGTCCCAGATATCTCTGGTCATTGAAGGGCAGACCATGTTCCCCTCCTGGTCGATATATCCGAAGAACCCGTATTGGCTGCCGGTATTCTCCAAAACTACCCGCAGCACTTTCGAATACATCTCATCATCAGGAGTAGTAAGAAAAATCGAGATGATCTCATTCCTGATGCTCAACTCTCTCTTTGACTTCCTGAGCGCCTCTTCCGTATGCCGATGTTCAGCTTCGCGCATTTCCAGTTCAGCGATCCGCTGACGTAACCCCGCCTCTTCTTCAAGAAGCTGCTCTCTCGTCTTTTCTTTATTTGGCATCGTAATGCCCCTCTGAAAACATGTTAGATTTCGCTACCGGACACTTTTTTTCAATTCCTGTAATCAACCGCGAATGCACACGAATAGACGCTAATAAATTCTTTTGATTTGCCTTCATTATCGAGTCCTCTTTGTTCAGTTCGCGTTCATTCGCGGTTGTTACCTCAAAAGTGTCCGGTAGAGAGTGTTAGATATATTTTCGGATATTAATAACAAATATATGCTAATTGGCTTGACTAATGGTATCTGAGTACAGGCCGGGCTGCGGGAATTATCCAGCCAGATGGATGCTGCTTTCCCTGGAGGAGAGCGGCGTCTTGCCGCCGCACTCCAAAGCGGCTGACGCCGCCGAGACGAGCAAATGTATTCGATAGTCGCTAATGAAGAGCAAATGTATTTGATGTCGCTTACGGAAAGGGGTGGGGCTTTTCGCCCCACCAAATACCGCTCGCGATCTGGGTGCCGATCCTATAAGGCTCTGTGTACTTTAACTTATCCTATCCATAACCCTTCGATGCGCACCCTCAGTCCATCCCTGGTTTTGCCAAGGGTGTTTACCAGACCGCAATGCCGCCATTGGAGCATACAGTACCTTGGCTGGAAGTAATACCTCCTGCCGATCTGAAGCTCTGCTCTGCTGTAGTGGACCAGGCCCTCGTAGGCGGTGGTGTTATAGTACCCGATATTGATGCCTTTCTCTCTGGCCAGCATTGGCCCGACCACGCACCAGATCACCGTGCCGTTAAAATAATCGGGCTCTTCGACCACAACTCCGACGTGGCTGACCGGGCATCCGCATGAGATCCAGCCAGGCCGGCCATAAAGGACATCGCCCTTCTTGAGGCCGAGCCTCTCCACGTTCGCCGGGTTGAACAGAATAATCGTTTCCCTTGGCCCTGCTTCTCCCGGAAATTTGTCCAGAATAAAATCATATTCCCGGCCAAGGTTATCCTTCCAGGTAATATCCTCCGCCTTAAACTCCCGCGTTCCTGCTCTTGCTTCTGCTTCTGCTCCTGATATAGGCTGTCTGTCCGATTCTCCGGTGAAGACGCATCTTCTGAGAGCCTGGGGATTTTTCGATACGATTTCGGAAAATGCCTCGCAGGTTTTCAGTCCGCAGAGACCACAATTTTTCCCTGGTAATTTGGCCATTATTTCTGATGTTGTTTGCATTTTTCATTCTCCTCTCATTATCCCGGCAACTCTGTTCAGCTATTCTCCCCGGTAAAATATATCCGATTCCAGAGGCCGCAATACCCCGAAGTGGGCCTCTTTCCCGATATCCTTTTTGCCCACACAGATCGTGCAGGTCCCTACCGGAGGATTTCCTCTCAGGAAGGAAGGCTCCCTCACTTCTTCCATTCTCTCTATCCTCCTCACTATATGGTCGATATTGATGCCATGCAGGGCATCGGTTTCGATCACGGTCACACCCGCCGTATCATTGATGTTGGCTCTGAACACTTCCCGCTCGGCCTGAGATACCAGGTCGATTTTGGTGACTACGGCTACATCAGCCAGCGACAGCATGGGGCCGATCTTCCTGGGCAGGTTTACGCCGCTGGTCGATTCCAGAACAACCATGCCCATTGAGCTTTCGATGTAAGGCGAACACCTCAGGCACAGGCCCGCCGTCTCCACAAAGAGCATCTCGGCCCCGGTTTGCTCAGCCCACCGCAGGGCATCCCCAAGGACCACCACATTGCAGTGGTCCGGGCATAAATCCCCTGAATAGACCTTTCTGGCAGGGATTCCATACTCCAGAGCGAATATCTCATCCTCGTCAGCGAACTGGACATCGATTTTTAAATAAGCCAGCTTATGTCCCCTGGCAAGAAGCCTTCTGATCACCTGCTTCAAGACGGTTGTTTTCCCACTCGTGGGTGGTCCGGCACAGATAATGGCTTTCATGGTTTATTCTCCTTTATTCTCCTTCATTCTCCTTTACGTTCACCATAAATCAGGCGATATATCCTAATGCCCGCAGCCGCTCCTGCAGGTCTCTTTCCTCAAGGCGGCTTCCCGCCCGTATTTGTGTCCTGAATCCGAGCAGAAGATCATCGAGCTTTTTGATCTCCTCGGCGACCCGTCTCTCTTCATCTCCGGTGGTAATCAGGTCCTGCATGGCGCCGGCTTTCATGACGATTCGAAAATCAGAAAGAAGGGTGATTCTGGGATCATGGGTGACGAAAATAAAAATCTTTTTATACTGTTTGAGGAGCTCCAGAGCCTTGGTCCGGTGAATACCGGCATTTTCGATTTCATCGAGCAGGATAATCGGTGAATTTCCGATAATGACCGCATCAGCTATCAGCAAAGCCCTGGTTTGCCCGCCAGAGAGCTCGGTCATGGCGCTATCCATGATAATCGGCTCTCCGGTGAGCAAATTGGCAAATTCCAGGGTCTCCTGGATGGTGGATGAAGGCGAGGAGCCGCTTTGCCGTATTCGTACATGGATATCGAGAAACCGCTGCACGGGGAGATCCGAAAGGAAATTGGTGTGCTGGGTAATCAGGGCAATCGGATTCCTGGATGGATCTTCCATGTACGATTCGGGAGGAACATCACCATTGATGAGTATTTTCCGATGAGAAGGCGTATTCCGATTGGCAAAAAGAGCGATATCGTTGATCAGAGTTGTCTTCCCCGATCCTGTAGGCCCCACGATACTTACCACATTGCCCATCGAAAGTGTTACCTGTTCGACTTTATCCCTCTGGCCGGTTTTCCCCTGGCCGCCGATAATGGTAATTTTTTCTATGTCCATACGATAATCTCCTTTTCTCATCCATTCACTGATAAAATCGCATCGCTACACTCTTATAGCACTCTGATCGGAGTGTCAGGAAAGAAAATACTATTGCCATGTGACCGAAGGTAGTTTAATTCGAGGAAAAGGTCGAATTAAGTGGTCAGTGAGGGAAGTGGCCAGTGGCCAGTGGTCAGTGGCCACTGGTCAGTAAAGACAAGGTACTGCTGATAACCTCTAAAAATGGGGATTTCTGGTGAGCTTATGCAGAAGCTGGCAGACCGAATCAAGTCCTGTGACTATTGCCAACTGAGCGGCGGCAGGCCGGTTCCAGGTGAAGGTAATCTGGAGGCAGATATCATGTTCATTGGAGAAGCACCGGGCAGGCAGGAAGAACTGGCAGGCCGTCCCTTTGTAGGAGCAGCCGGGAAACTGCTCAACCAGCTTCTGAACGGTATCGGCCTGAAGCGGGAGGATGTCTATATTACCAATGTAATTAAGTGCCGCCCCCCGGAAAACCGCGATCCGCTTCCAGAAGAAATAGAAGCATGCAGAGGGTGGCTTGATGAGCAGATAAAACTGGTTAGACCCAGGCTAATTGTACTTCTTGGGCGGCATGCCTTGAATCGCTTCCTGCCAGGGTTGAAAATATCGAAAGTTCACGGACAGCCTCATCAGCAGGAATTGGCCGGTCTTGGATCGTTTATCTTTTTCCCCATATACCATCCGGCTGCCGCCCTCTATAACAGGGCCATGCGAGAGCCGCTGGAGGAGGATTTCAGAAAAATACCGGGCCTTTTGGCTTGACAAGGTTATCATTTGGGGAGAGGGCCGGGGTGAGGGGCTTATTGGTTAGTAGCATAAGGTAATGACATTAGATTGAATGGCACTTACAGAAGCCAAGTTGGAGCTCATCCACCGCGGCGGCAGCCGCTTTGGACTGCGGTGGCACGACACCGCTTTCCTCGTCGTGGGTATGCCAGGCAGGTGATGTGCCGGGATTGGCGGTAGTATACGAGGATGTTTGGTATTGTGGTATGTCAGAAGGTGCACCTTTGCAGTGAGCACTGCAAAGGTGCTTCCGCAACGGCAGTATTGAGCCATCCGCAAGGAAAGTGGCCGCCGGATTATCGTCAGTCCAGGAGAAGGAAATATGAGAAGGATTGACCATGTCCTTCAGGTGTTCTTTCCCTGAGTTGCTTTTCCGGGAAAAAGCCAGATCAGCAGATCCCTTTGACAATAAATCCCTTTGACAATCTCGGTCAATACCTTTACAATAGGCTCCAATTATTGATTCAACAGATTGATTCACAAGGATATTTTAAGGAGTTTTCATGAAAATTGCCATTCTAACGAATGAGTATCCTCCTTATGTCTACGGAGGGGCCGGAGTTCACGTACAGTATCTTTCCCGGGAGTTGGCTGAGCTTGAGGAAAAAAGGCACACGGTCAGGGTCCTTTGCTTCGGGGATCAAAAGAAGCATGTCGAAAACATGATTGTGGAAGGGTTTCAGCCATCCTGGGATGTCCCCCTTCAGGATCCTCGCCATAAAAGGTTGATGGATACTCTCCTGAAAGACATGGTCATGACCGGATCGTTGCCTGAAGCGGACATCGTTCACTGTCACACCTGGTATACTCATTTTGCAGGCTGCCTGGCCAAGCAGCTCTTCAATGTTCCGCTGGTTCTTACCACGCATTCTCTCGAGCCCCACCGGCCCTGGAAAGAGGAGCAGATGGGCTCGGCTTACAAAGTCAGCACCTGGCTGGAGCACAACGCCTATCGGATCGCCGACGGGGTCATTGCCGTGTCCCAGGCCATGAGGAGGGACGTCCATGAGCTTTATCAGGTCCCCTGGGACAAGATTCAGGTCATTCCGAATGGCATCGATCCGGATCAGTATAAGCCCGCTCCTGATCCGGCTGTGCTTGCCGCTTATCAAATCAATCCTGAACAGCCATTTATTCTCTTTGTAGGCCGGATCACCCGGCAGAAAGGCATTGTTCATCTGGTCCGGGCAATCCAATATCTTAAGCCGGGCATCCAGGTGGTACTCTGTGCCGGTGCTCCTGACACCGAGGAAATCGGCCGTGAAATGACTCAGGCAGTCGAAGCGGCGCGATCGCAGACCCGGAACAGAATTA
Source organism: bacterium (assembly GCA_040755755.1). Lineage (NCBI taxonomy): Bacteria > bacterium. Next base: position 85,311 of record JBFLZW010000049.1, read on the forward strand.
TCTGGATACCGCAGGTGCTTGCGGTTGATCAGGTTATCAGCCTCTATACGCATGCGGCGATCTTTGTCTGCCCATCGGTTTATGAGCCGTTCGGAATTATCAACCTCGAGGCCATGGCCTGCGCAACTCCGGTTGTCGCTTCTAGCGTGGGTGGAATCACCGAAGTGGTCGTTCATGAAGAAACCGGCCTCCTGGTGCCCTTTGAGCCCCGGGATCCCGGTGACTGGGAGCCGCAGGATGCGGACAAATACTCGCAGGATCTTGCTTCTGCGGTCAACAGGCTTCTGTCCTCGCCGGAAAAAATTAGCCGGATGGGAGAGAATGCCAGAGCCAGAGTGGAGAAATACTTTAGCTGGAAGAGCGTGGCCAGCCGGACCCTGGAATTTTACCGGAAGCTGATCAAGGGATGAGAGGTGACAAAACTTCCGGCCCGCAAAATAGCTTACCCATCTTGAGGATGGTAAGCCCATCCAATCCCTCCCCCCTTGAGGGCTGCATCAGTAAGATATGCACCGGGAAAAGTGCTGTAATCGGCATCCTCCTACAGCGGTCACCGTGCCTGGGTCAGGTACTTGACTGCCGAAAGGGCTGCCACCTGGCCCTCGCCTGCTGCCTTGCTGATCTGATAGGGCGGGCCGGTGCAGTCACCGGCGCAGAACAGGCCGGGGACATTGGTATGCATATCCTTATTAACCTGCACATGATGTTTATCCATAGCTACACCGGGCAGCAGACTGGCCGGGGATGCCCCCTGGCGGAAGATGAAAACTCCATCCACTTCCCGGTCATCCAGCCCCTGGGCAACGATGCGGATCCCCCGGGTTGTTCGCTCCAGTCTCTGGATACTGGCTTTGGGATAAACCTCCGGGAGTGACTCTCTGGCAGAGCAGGCATAGGTGGCATAAAAAATCACCTGTGCACCATAATCCTGCCGCAGGCTTACGGCTTCTGGTTCTCCTTCGGGAGTCTCGGCGATAACCCCCACGCTTTTTCCTGCGTACAGCAGGCCATCGCAGGTCAGGCAATAGCTCACCCCCCGGCCGAGGAGCGCTTCTTCTCCGGGTATCTTCTTTTCGTAGACAATACCCAGAGCCAGAAGCACTGCCCGTGCCCGGTAAACCTTTCCATGGCCATAAATCTGAAAGGCATAGGCATCCCGCGTAATTTGGAATACCCGCTCCCTGTGTACCGGAATCTGAAGAGCCGAAAGATGATTGACAAAGCTTTGGGCCAGCTTTTCTCCCCCGATGATTCCCAGGCCGGGGTAGTTGGCAATCCGGCCATAGCCCCTTACCTTTTCCATCGGGGGATGCTGGTCCATCAGCAGGAAATCGGCCTTATGGCCTGCGGCGGTGATGGCTGCCGAAGTCCCGGCAGGTCCGGCACCGATAATGATCAGATCGTGCTCTTCCGGGAGCAGAAATTGAGGCACGGGAGACATGATCAAGCCCGCAGGAGGTAGTCGATAAATTCCTTTTCCGGCAGTGCCCCCTCGAATTGAACCGTCTCGTTGATCACCACCTTGGGGACGCCGTAAACCTGATATTTATTGATCAGGTGGGGGAATTCACTGGCATCAATCATTTCGGCGGTAATAAACTCGTTTTCAAAGGCCAGTTGATGGGCTGTCCTGACAGCATGAAAGCAGTAAGGACAGGTGAGGGTCACCAGAACCTGAATGCGGGCAGGTTTCTTCCAGTCCTGAATCCTTTTCCTGCTTTCCGCTGACAGTCCTGAGTCACCCCGGGAGACCATCACGATCGTGTCCAGAAAAGAATTAAATTCGTAGCCGCCAGGTATTCCGTAAAACCGCAGGCCATAATCCTTCTCCCCCATGACTACGGTAGCCGGAATCATAGTAATCTGATAGCGTTCCACTTCAATCCGGTTTTTCTGGAAATCAAAAACTTCAAAATCGATCTTATCGGACAGGGAAGCAAGCTCCTCACTCAGAGTGCGGTTTTCATGGCAGAACTGGCATTCGAATTCCTGGGTAAAGGAAATAATCTTCACCTTCTCCTTCAATCCGGCAAACCGCTCCCTGACCTTATTCGTTACCTGTGAATCTAATAGCATGGGTAAAATCTCCTCATTTCGCCAGTGTGGAAGATGCCAACGCCGGTGATTATCCGGACGGCGGCTGCTGATCATTAATCGGTAGAATGTGGTCCTGCGGATTACCCACTGAGGCATTTCCCCGAAGATGTACCTGCTTATACCGATAAGAAAATCGATACCCGATCAGGTATCAGAAATCTTCAACCTCCAATTCCTGTTCCCGTTCCTGATAAATCCTGTTCATCTCAAGCTCTCAGGCAAATTTGGCAGATATCCGGGCAGATTACTGGAGAAGCGGTCATCTTCCGGAAAAAACACACCTGAGTTTCTCCCGCATATTCAGGTTTCCAATGTTATCTTATCTGAGGCGGTAATAGCTGCCCATCATTTAAACCCCTGTAAAGCGAAGGAGTCTTGGCTTATGAGGAAAAAGAAAAAAAGTGTTCTGGTCAGCCTTGTGGCCGGTTTTTCAACAGCCCTCCTGATTTATGGCTGTGGGGGGGGCGGCGGAGGCGGCGGGAGCAAAAACAGCGGCGGAGGCGGAAGCTCTCCTCAGCAGACCACCGTTACCCTGAGCGGAGAGGTCTACGATGATATTCTGGAAGGAGCGACCGTTTCAGTTTATCGGACCGATCCCAATCATCCTATCGTCCAGGCCGTGACCGATCCCAATGGAGCTTACCAGGCCCAGGTCACGGTAGACACCGGTACGGACACCGTCTATATCAGAGCCACCGGCGGGAAATTTGCCGATTCCGGCGAGGAATTCAATGGCAATCTCTATGGCGTGGCTCCGCTGAAGGATGCGGTGAATAATTCCCTGAAGGCCCATCTGAATCCTGTCACCTCCCTGCTGCGGTCCTATCTGGCCCAAACTCCGGGGACCACCATGGAAGATGCCCTGACCCGTCTGAGGGCCAGGCTGAATCAGATCGATGCCAATGCTCCGGACGATCTTGCGCGAAGTGACCTGACCCGGCTCAGCAGCGGGAACGCCCTGGTCCGGAGGGTCAGCAACCTGCTGAGTTATCAGGTAAATCAGGATGATCCGAATGTAAGCGACATTGACCGGGTGATCGGCCGCATTGCCGCTGGCTGGCTGCCCGATGCGGGCAGGCTGAGGCAGTCTCTGGAACTGGCCGAGAATGCGGTCAGGAACGGAAAAGGGGAGTTGACCGGCAAGGTAATCGATCTTTATACGGAAAACCCTGTTCAGGGAGCGACGGTCAGTATCCGGGGAACCGCCTTCCGCAGCCAGACAGATGCGGAAGGGAATTTCTTTTTCCGCAGGCTGCCCACGGGCATGGATCTGATTGTCGATGGAGAAGCTCCCGGATACGCCAGCACCCAGGAGGTGGTCGAAATCCCCTGCCTCGAGAAGAACCAGGGGGTGATTATCAAACTCAAGGCAGTCACTTCGCGGGTGCAGCTCGATCTGGATAAGGGGATTTTGGCCCGCTACAATGCACGGGCCCGGAACATGGCCGATGGCGGAATCCAGGTTTCCACGCCGGACAGCTCCGTGGTCATGACCATTCCCCTCAATGCCCTTGGCCGGATCCGGAATCATCTGTCCCGGCAGAGGCGCTATAGCGGCACTGAAGAAGATCGCATCGTCTATGTCAATATTACTCCGGTTGATCCTTCTCTTGAAATCGAAGCCTTTCCCGGAGACTTTACCACCAGCGATCCCAATGCGGCAGGAGAGAATGAGGGCAGGCAGAGAAAGCTGGAATCCGTGGTTTTGGGAGAATTCTCGTTGCAGTATGAGGATGGCACTCCGGTTACCGGCCTTGATCTGGGAGAGGGAGTGGAGATCAGGTTTCGCCTCCCCGATTCCCTCCAGAAACTGTACCGGCAAAAATATGACCAGGGAGAGCGCACCATTCCCTGGTATGCCTATGATCCGAATGACGGCATCTGGGAGCGGTCCGCTCAGCCGTCGGAGTTGATCCTGGTGGATGACACCCTGTATGCGGTGGCCAGGGCCACCCATTTCAGTTGGTGGAACGTGGACTGGCCGGTGGAAACCCACGGCTGCATTCGCGGCTGGGTGTGGCGGGACGGCCTGCCGCTGGCCGGAGCACATATCCAGGCTACCGGCATCGATTATCAGGGGCAGAGCTTTGCCATGACCGACCCGAACGGCTACTATGAAGTTACGGTCAAAAAGGATGCCTGGTCCAGGATCACTGCCCTGTTCGGTGATCATGAGGTCAGGGACCCCAACTCCATTTACGTGGATTTGCAAAAAGCCGAGGGCTGCAAGCGGGTGGATATCAATTTCCACCTGGTGAACATTTGCGGACGGGTGATCAACAGCCAGAATAACAGCGGAATTCATGGTGCCTATGTGTATGCTGATGCCGGAATCGGGAAATTCACCGATCCCAATGGGGAGTTTCATCTGATTTCTGACCCCAACAGCATCCTGAAGCTGAAAATTTCCTATACCCATAACCGGATCGATTATCGTGTCACCAGGGATGTGGAGATCCGAAGCGAGGATCTGTGTGAAGACCACAAGGTCATTATTCCCCTGAACCTGTCACCCCAATATGTGAGGGGGTTGGTGACCATTATCGAAGACGGGGTGAAAAAGCCTCTGTCGGGCAGGGAAGTCAAAATAGCCGCCAGCAATGGATTCACGACAGTGAATGACAAAAGCGGCTTCTATGAGGTTGCAGCGGAGAGGGGCACCAGTCAGCTCAATGTCACCTACCGCTACTATGCCCGAAACGGAACCTATCTGGAGCAAAATCGCACCTTTTCCTGGCCGGACCCGGACACTCTCCAGGGTGATCCGAACGTGACCTTTGAAGTGCGGCCCGCCTATATCTATGGAACCGTGACCGACCTCACGAGCGGCAGTCCGGTTGGCGATGTCCGGATATCGACCACGCTGGGCACCTATACCCTGTCTGACAGCGACACGGGAGAATATGAGCTGGAAGTACCGGCAGATGCCAGGTTCGAGGCCGTAGCCCGGCTGGTTATACCTGCGGCAGGAATCGTGGAGGAGGACCGCAGGCAGGTCGTGACCGACTTTTCCGACCAGAGCAGGATATTGGTAAACTTTACCCTGGACAGCAGAGTGGCCAGGATCGCCGGTAAGGTCACGGAGCTTGGGACCGGCAGTCCGCTGCCCTATGTTTCGGTCATCAGCGAGTACAAAAACCGCGCCACGACCGATGCCGAGGGCAACTTTACCCTGGTCGTGCCGGACAGGCAGACGGACGAGATGGTGCAGGTGGCTTTTACCTGTGACGGCTATAAACCGGAATTCCGGGAATTTCAGACTCCGGAAAACCGGGGGGACACGATCAATGTTCAGGTAGAGCTTTCCCAGCCCAATTTCCGCCCAATCATTCAGAAGGTGGATATTCAGCCCGGCCTTCGGGTCTGCTGGGGAGGGAATCCCGATTCGACCACAGTCACCCTGAATATTACCGCCCTGGATAGTAACGGGGACCACCTGACCTATCAGGTCATAGCCGAACCGGCGGCGGTGGCCAGTGATCCCAACCGCTTCACCTGGAAGGCCCCATCCATTGGTCAGCATTCGCTGACCGTGCAGGTATCGGACGGAAAACCGGAAGAAAACGGCCTGGCCACGATCCGGCTGCCGATTGAGGTGGTCGAGTGCAGCGAGAACCGGCCTCCGGTAATCCTGTATATGGTACCGAGGAAATCGGCGACCGGCACTCCCGGAGAAACGAAAGGATTTGAAGTTACAGCCTACGATCCGGATGGAGACCTTTTGAGCTACCAATGGCAGATCTTCAAAAAACCACTGGCCGATCAGGATCTCAGCTCCGGCTGGTCATTATCCAACCCAACCGGCAGGAGCACCAGCCTGACCATTCCCACTGGCCTGTTTGACGGCCTCGATGCCAGTGAGCCTATTGAATTTGCTGTCCGGGTGACCGCAACCGACAGCGGCGGCAAAAAAGCGGAAAAAGAGACATCTCTGACCGTAGTGGCCAATTATCCGCCGGTGATCAGATCCTGCAAGGTCGAACCCAACCAGTGCATCCTGGGGGACAGCGTCAAGCTGTTTGCCCTGGCTGCTGACCTTGATGGAGATAACCCGCTGGTCTATACCTGGTCCTGCAAGGATGTCACCATCGGCACCGATCCGAATATGGTCTGGACCCTGCCCGATGATCCAGACTATGTCGGCGACCTCGACATCAAGCTGACTGTCCGGGACAGTGATCCTGCTCACCCGCAGTCGGTCAGCCAAACCCTGCGGCTGGTGGTCGGGGCCAACAATGCCCCCCTGATTACAGCCATGAGCGCTGCCAAGACACAGGTTCTGCCCGATGGAGAGGTAAGCATACAGGCTGCGGTGTCTGACCCCGAAGGCAGGCCGCTCTCCTATGCATGGTCCTGCACTGCCGGAGAAATTGTAACCGGCCAGGGCTCGTACGCCATCACCTGGAAAGCTCCCCCCTCCACCGGCGACCACACCATTTCCCTCAAGGTCAGCGACGGATTGCGGGAAAGCACCAGGAGTGTCACCATCCAGGTGGCCACCCTGACCGTTGAGGCAGGGGAAAACCGGGCAGCTCTGCTGGCAGACATAACCAGCACGCCGATCGACCTGAACGGGCAGGTGGAAATCATCCCGGAAGGTGAATCCTATACCGTAAGCTGGACAATCGATCCGGCGAGCATTCCCGAAGGAGCCACCCCGGCACTGACTTCTCCCGCTGCCCTCAGTACGCAGTTCACCACGAATGCACCGGGCAGGTATCACCTCTGGCTGACCGTGACCATGACTGCCAACAGCCAGATTTCCAGGCAGGACGATCTGTGGGTGCAGGTGGATGAGCTGGCACCGCCCACGGTTTCCGGGGTGGTGAAAGACGCTCAAGGGGCGCCTGTCCCCAGGGCAGCCGTCGAGATGTACGATATCAACGGCCCCCAGGTCTGGGACCGGAAGACGGCCACCGACGATTACGGCTATTACGAATTCAGGGACGTTCCACCGGGGACCTATTACGTGATCGTCGCCCGTGATGGATATTTGCAAATGACTCGGATAGTTACTATTCCCTGATCATATCTCTTGTTCAAGAAAGGAGAACAGCATGAGAACCTGGAAAAAATCGTGGATGTTTCTACTGCCCCTGATATTCCTCCTTGGGCTGGGATGTTCCCCAAAGAGCGATCAACCCCAAAGCACGGGAGATGCACGGCAACCGCAGGAAGAGCGGGTTCTTCTGAGCGGTAAAGTCACTACCAATGGAGGTTTGAAGGAAGGAGTCTCGATTACCGCTACCAGCATCGACTATACCCCCGCTGCCCTTGAATCAGGCGCATCCGGGCCATATACCACCCAAACCGACAGGGAGGGGCAATACAGTATGCTCCTGCCCGCAGGTACGTATAATGTGATGGCCTCCGGAGAGGGGCTCCAGAGGTCGCTCCGGAGCAAAGTGCGGCTTTTGGACGGAACCACTACCCTGGATTTCGTCCTGACAGCCACCGGGGATCTGACAGGACGGATCACCTATCATACCAGCCCGCAGGAAGGAATTGTGGCCTTCCTGTACGGGACGCAATTCATGGCTGTCACCGATCAAAGCGGAAATTTTACGATCAGGGGAATTCCCATCGGCACCTATCAACTGGGTATCATAGTTCCGGACGATAGTGAAGGTGGCGGGCCTTTTCCTCTGGCCGGACTGGTGTCGATCGATGCCGGATCGACCAGGAACATGGGGACCATCGAGGGAACCGATATCGAGCAGTTTGCCTCCGTCGATTATGTGAGCCCGGATAAACTCGAGGCGAGCCATGACCCCGATCATCCGATCCTTATCAATCGCCATGAGCTGTTCAGTCAATGCGAGTATCGGCACGAGGGACTTATGGTGAAATTCAACCGGGAAATGGATGCTCACTCGGTCGAGGGAGCAATCCAGATCGATGTCCCGGAAACATTTGCTGCCCGAAACATTCACTGGGTGTACGAGTGGGGATATTATCAGTATGAAAGGGAGCAATACCACGACTATTACAATGGCAGCTCTTATCCTGGCCCCATTGAGCTGCGTTTTCATCCCTCACCCTGCCACCTGACCATTACGCCCAGGGACGAGAACGATAAGCCCGCTTTCCTGAAGATGCCGGTTGGAAAGTATGTCGTTCGCATTGCCCAAGCGGCAAAGGATAAATATGGCAATACCCTGTATCGCCCCTATACCTATTCATTCGAGATACAGGAAATGATACGCTGGGCAGTCAATGGCCGGTTTCTTCCCGACGGGGCTGCCGGAATCGATGCCGCAGGAGGCATCATGGCCCGGTTCAGCAACCTGATTGACCATGATTCAGTAAATCTATCTACAGATCTTACTATCTCTCCGGAACTGACAGGCAAAGAGGTTTCCTGGTATAAAGACGGTATCCTTGTCCGCGGGCAGTTTGCCGAGGGAACTGAATACACCATCGGATTAGGATCAGAATCAGCGCCGGTCAGGACTATCTATGGTGATCCGGTCATCGACCCCGCCGATCCGGGTGCTCAAACGCTCAACATCCGGTTCACCACCGCCGCTCCCAAGGTTGCCGCCATGATGCCCAGGCATGACAGTCAGGGATATGGCATCCATGAGCCGGTGACCCTGGTTTTCAACACCATAACCGACCGCGATTCCGTGGAGAAGCATATCCACGTGTATAACGATACCGATGGTACCGAGATTCCTGCCTGGCAGGGTGATAACAGCCCTTCACCGGCATTCAGGCTGGACTGGGTGGAGCCGGAGGTAGAGGGGGAGACGGATTGGTATAATTATAATTACGATTCCTGCTGCAGTGATTACGAAGGCTGCGAAGACTGCAAACAGGATCAGGAAAACAGCCAGAGTGCCTGCCCAAGAGGGGTTGGCGATCATCTCATCATCCTCTTCCCCCGGCAGTATGACCACGTCTACCGGGTCGAGGTGGATGGCGATGCCCTCTCCTCACGGGGCAGCAACATTGCGGCCTTCTCCGGCTCGTTCCGGACCAGAATCCCCCGCCTGGTGGAGCAGAGCATAGGAGATGGGGAGACCCTGCACGACTGGGGTATGGAGAATATCTGGCTGAGGTACAACACCGGAATCGATATTTCCGGAGCCGATATAGTCCTGACGACCGCGGATGGGGAAACGATTCCACGGCAGATCAAAACCTGGAACAATAATGAGCTTCAGATCATTCCCCAGAGACTGCCTCAGAATACCAGCTTTACCCTCACCCTGCAAAACATCAAGGCCGATGACGGCACGGCGATCCCGGACAAGATTCTTCAATTCTCCACGCCGAATCTGACGATGGTGGATTCCGAGCCGTGCAACGGCCAGATAAACTACCTGCTGGAGCCCGATGGCAGCAATTTCTTTGTCACCATCAGGTTCAGCGGTTCTCTGACCGAAGATATGAAACAGGCCATCGAGAACAGCACCGAGATCATCGGCCGCTACTATGGCCCGGATGTGGACCCTGCCAGTGTACCCCAGAACTATCCGCTGCCGATGTTTGTCTGGTGTACCTGGAAATTCGGCTGGAGCCAGTTGCGGATAGCCTTTACCATGGACCCCTGCGCCAACTACCGGGTCCACTGGAACACCGATCCTGCCACCAATGCCATTCTGTACGATGATGACCTGAATCCTGAAACCGCAGCCGTTCCCTTCCTGCGTCCGAATCAGGATATTGTCTTTACCACCGCCTGCCCGGCAGATGGGCCGATGCTGCCGAAATTATTATACCGCACCGATCCGCCGGAGGGCAGCACGGAGGTGAGCCTGGATTCTGATGTCAGTCTCTATTTTGCCTTGCCAAACCTTGGCCCTGCATGGTGGAATAATTCCGGCAAAGTTTCCCTTGAAGTCTGGGCTGGCGGGAATCGGCTGGCAGATAGTGATTTTACAGTCACTTCTGTGTTCTGGATCTATGATTGCCCGAATGGGCATAGTGATTCAATGGGCAACTGGATTTGCGATGGATCATCGTCCCAGCCTGGCAGTCGTATTACTTTCTCCTTCAACCGCTTGCAGCCATCTACCACCTATCAGATCAAGGTTACGGATGTCTATATAGATCCGTGCTATTCATACTATGACAATGGTACGCAGTATTCCGCTGATAACCTGCCGCCACTCGAATGGAATATCCCCTATACCTATACCTTTACCACGGAGCCGTCCAGGATCAGAGTGGAAGTGGACAACAGGGCTGGAATACTGACCTTCTTTGCCGATTCGGATTACTTCAAGATTTCGGACCTGGAGGATCCGAGTATCATATTACTCCAGCCGGATCTGCGCACAGGCGGTCAGTGGGAAGTTTTCACCGATCAGCCCGATTCAGGCTATGCCAATAAGGCGGTACTGCATTACCGTCCGGTTCAGTATGCCCTGATCAAGATTCAGGCTCTGAAGGCTCTGGACCGCTGGACTCCGGAGACCACCGGAGAGGGAACGGAAACGGTGACTGTCTGGAACCTGGCTGGCACGTATGCCAATACTCCCGGCAAATGGGTCTTCCCCGTCAGCCCGGATATTACCCTTCCCAAGCTGGAAAGAGTCGAGCCGGTAAATGAACATCCTGGATATATCCGGCTGTTCTTCAATGTAGATATGGATTCTGAAACTGCGATGGATATCAGCCATTACCGGATTACCTGGGTGGGTGAGGGCGATGTGACCTCGGAACTGGAAGTTCTCAAGGTTCTGGATTATCAATGCCTGGAAAGCAACAACTGGGATCCCAATAAGTGCGATCCTGCCTCCGGACCGCCCGTCATGTGCAGTGAGGGGCAGATAGTGCTGAAGACCGCCGGGCAGGACTTTGTTGAGTATACCCTGCAGGTGACCGGAGTGAAGAAGTATACCCGCAATTATGAGATTCTGCCGGAAAATGGAATTGCCACGTTCCCCGGAAAGCCGGATACCGGTCAGGTAGTGGATGCCTGTGCTCTTGAAACCGTCCACGACATCCGCAATACCAATATCAATGGCTGGGACTGGTATAACTGGATGGTACGGGCCAAAAAGTTCGCCATCCGGTTCAATAAATCTATGAATCCGGACGCGACCCGGATAGGGGAAGAGATAACGATCACTCCCCGCTATTCGACGGGGAGCGTCCCCAACTGGATTGAACAGGACTGGTATGATAGCGATACCATCACGGTGATTACCCATTACTATGAGGGGATTTCCTCCAACAATCCTCCTGCTGAGTTTGATATTACGGTAACTGAAAACTGCAAGAATGCCGATGGACACCCTCTGACCAATACCCCTGTCTCTTTCGATAGGAATGCCCCTGATCCGGATATGGTCAATCCAATCGTATCGCTTGCCCTTGACAGCACAACTGATCCGGCTAACCCTGTGGCCAGGGTCATGGTTGACTATTCTTCTCAACCCGGCGTCCCTGAAGAGCTGGCAAGTTTAGCGGGAAACTACCGGCTGGTTGATCCCGACCTGGTCACTGCTCCTGAGGGAGAACCCAATGGAGCTTTGGATTGCGCGGGGAACCTGGTAACCGTAGACTTTGTGGACACCACTAACTGGCCAAACTGCACCCTTACTCTCAGCAAGCCTCCGGCCAAGCCGAACGTGATCTTGGTCTATTCGGGAATTCCCAAACCCTCGGTGCCAGCATGGTTCCCGATAGAAGCGCTGAAGGATGTAGGATATTCGCGGACTTCGTATCTACCTCCTGACTGTAATCCCCAGCCTGCCGACAATCCTCCGACAGTCTCGATATCATCGCCATCGGATCTTCAACCCTATAGCCCTGCTGATATCATCACGTTTGCAGCTATCGTTTTCGATCCCGATCCTCAAGATGCATCTTTCCCTCCAGAGAGGATTGTCTGGACAGATATGAGTGAGCCGATTGGAACAGGAATGTCCTTTGACACTACCTTGCAGGAAGGAACTCATCCAATAACCGTAACGGTAACGGACAGTACAGGTAATGTGGAAAGTGCAAGTGTGACCATCACGGTCCAGAGTTCCAATCCACCACCAACCCCCTAACCGTCCCAGTAAGGAGCCGGTGGCGGCTCCTTACTATACTATTGGCCGGAGGTGGATCAATTTTAAACTGATTCGTTATGTAGTCCGGAAAGAGGGGACAACCCCTCTTTCCGGACGTATCATTGATGAATCGGGATGAACAATCATGAAGCTCTTCTTGCCTGACAAATTAAAAACCCCGGCGATATCTCAAATAATTGACAGATACCATGCTTCATGGTAATTATGGGATCATGATTGGGGGGAATAGCACTTATAGAATGAACCATGTGGTTAACCCTGGGAGGGATAAGGACCGTAGCGGTAGCTACTTTGGAGTGCGGACGCAAGAGGCCGCTTTCCTGGCACACCGCATACCCCGGCATGCCGCACGCCAAGGAAAGCGGTGTCGTGCCACCGCAGTCCAAAGCGGCTACCGCCGCAGTTGCAGTTGATATTAACTTGACAATGTTACATTACTCATTGACTGTTTAAAATTATGATCTTACCCTTGAGGAAGAGAGTAGCGATTTTCTCCCTTACCCTCTTTGAGGGCAGCTTTTCTCCCTCGCCCCTCTGGGGAGAGGGCCGGGGTGAGGGGCTATTTTGGTTAGTAGCATAAAGTTAATACCACTGACTTTGAGGTGAGGAGCCCCCGATGGGCTCCCTGTATGACAGATGAGGGACCAGAATGGTTGCCGTATCAGACACCCCCTCACCCTAACCCTCTCCCCCTCAAAGGGGGCGAGGGAGAAAAGCTGCCCCGGAGTAAGGAGAAAGAAAAGGAAGGGGTATCCTTGAACCAATACATCCTATTTTTTCTCAGCCGGGCTGTTACTGAAGAAGACATTGAAGGCCAGCGTGCTCAATTCGAGGCCATGCGTACACGATATCCGGTCAAGGATGCAGAAGAAGCCCTCCAGAATCTCCTGAAGCAGAGGGATTAACAAGAGAGAAAACCGATGCGGCGATTAAAATCATGCTTCTTTTTCCTAACGGCCCTCTCCCTCGTCCTCTTCCTCTTGCCGGGGTGCTCTTCCCTTCCCACTACCATACCCACCATGGCCCGGCCTTTCCCGGATGCTCATGGCTCCGCGCTTCTGGATACGCTGGTGCATGACATCACCAGCGAGCTTTCAACCGTCTCTCCGGAGGAATTCTCTCCTGACAAACGGCTCCTGATCGCCACGTTTGTGGATTTGAACGACCTGCGGAAGACTTCGGCCTTTGGCCGCCTTCTTTCGGAGCGGCTGATGACTTCCATGGGTGATCTTGGCTTTACGGTCATCGAGATCCGGAGGGGGGGCAGTGTCTATGTAATCGACAATGAAGGTGAAATGGTTTTAACCAGGAATGTCAGGGAGATTCCTGACACTATTCATGCCGGAGCAGTCATCTACGGGACCTATCTGGTATCGGAGCGGGAAGTTTTGGTAACTGCCAGAATCGCCCGGTCTTCGGACTTTCGGATCTTGAAGAGCTGGAACGGAAGGGTTTCCAGGACTGCCTTTATCGCCGGGCTCCTTGAAGATGACAACCGGCAGCCCGATGGGACTGATGGGCCTGGTGAGATAGATGATGAGATAGAGGTATATGAGCATCTACCGGCAGAATAGCTTTTCTTTGAAGGGGGGTGTGCTCTGAGGGATGGGGAAAAAGGGTCTGGCTCTTCTGGCTGTCGTCAATTTCTGGCTTGTTGTATCAGGATGCTTCGCTCTGCGCAGGGAGGCGGGCGGAGGAAGGGGCTTTCGATCGAATATCAATCTCATTGTCGCTCCCCGCAAGTCTTCCAGCCGGGGGGTGAAGGCTGCATTGGCTTTCTCCGCACCCATGCCGTATCCTTCTGCGGTCCTTGCTTCGGAATGCATGGCCATCTTCCAGAGGGCTTTTGTGGAGCAGAGAGTGTTCAAGGTCATCACGCGGTTTTCCGCTCAGGGCGAGCCGGTGGAAGCTCTCATGGAGCTGGCCAGAGAAAAGGGGTTCGATTTTCTGGTGCAGGGAACGGTGACGGATTTTTTTTTGCCCAGGGGGCCGAGACATCCCGGGTTGCGGTTTCCCTCAAAGTCTACAACCTGAAAACCCGGGCCACCATCTGGTATCTTGACTGCCTGGCCAGGGGTTCCGGGCGTGAGGAGATGGATTGGATATTCTGGAAAAGTCCGGCCCACGAGCCGCCACCTCCTGATGCCTTATTGGCCATGCTGGCCCGGGATGTAGCCAGACTTATGGCCACACGAGGAAGGGACGGAAAGAAGAAGCTGCGGAAATGGTCGAGAGCTGAGCAGCAAAGACCGGATAAAGCAAAATCCCTCCCCTACCTTCTCCTTCTCTTTCACCTGCTGGATATCGCTTGTCCTGGTGACGGTAATGGCCGAGTAGCCGGTCGGGGTGCCGCTCTCGTTGGCCAGCCTGAAAACAAAGCGGTTTTCTCCTTCCCGGAGGCTGCTTTGATACCCGACCGTGGACTGGCCGCTATACGATGGCAAAAGGGCATTATTGATGGTCAGGGTCGATCCGCGGGCAGGCTGATCCATCTGCAGAACAATGTGGATGGTATCTTCCGTGGTGGTATAGGTAGTGCTGTCGGCGACAGGCTCGACAATGCGCATGATCCCGGTGTAAATGGCCAGCAGGCCGTCGCGGTCAATTTCCTGCCCGGATTCGTCAACCGCCTGATATTCGATCGGGTTCTCTCCCAGGCTCAATTCAACCGAATCGGTCCAGGGAAGGTTGACAAGACCGGAAGAAGGATGATCGCCGGACTGAAAAGGGATTTCGGTTCTATTTCGGTAAATCCTTCGGGTGGTAAAGGGGGTTTCTCCTTCAACCATGAGGGCAGGTGTCTGGAGAATCAGGACCTTTTCAACCGGGTTGTCGATCCGGAACCTGGCCAGCGATGGATCGACCAGGTATACCTTCAGAAAGTCCAGGCCGATCAGCTCACCCGAAGCATCATAGGCCATGATGTAAAAGTCGTTTTCCCATCCCGCCAGATCGACCTCCTGCTCCCAGACAGGGCTGCCTGCTGTATAGCCAGTCAGGCTCCGGCCATTGATCTTCACTGCCGAGGGCTGCGGTTCTTCCGGGGTCGGGAGAACGGTTCCGCTTAACAGGAGTTTTTTTTTCCCGTAACATAATCCTCTTCGACCGTAGGCCGGGTGATTTCCAGAACACCTGAATTGGTAATAATGATTTCATCCCTGCCCAGGATGTCGTTGTTGAGGTCATAGGCCAGAACGGTAAAGGTCGTTTTCCCCAGCGGCAGGGAGGCATTATACGACCAGACCGTGGTATTGGCCTGATAACCGGAAAGCACCTGGTCGTTGACCAGTATCTCGGTGGTGTCGGGTGAGGTCTTTCCTCCGAGGAGAACCTGCTTTCTTTTGGTCTGATAGGTGGGGGCATCGGTGGGCTGGGTAATGAACAGATCGCCAAAGCTCTGGCTGAACAATATGGTTATGGAATCGGTCCCGATTTCTTCACCCTGGGCATTATAGGCCGCAACCACAATCTGGTTTTCCCCTGTTTCCAGAGAGATGGTGGTGGACCAGTTGTCACTTCCGGCCTGATATCCGGAAATGGTCTTTCCGTTGACACGGATCTGGCTGGTGCTGGAAGGAGTATCGCCGCCAAGGCTGAGTTGCTGATTCTCGGCGGTATATTGGCCGCTTTCGGTCGGCACTTTGATTATCAGAGTCTTATCCACGAATCCCGGCTGATAATTGATCGTGATGCCGGTTTCGCCAAGGAGGTTCCCAGCGATATCAAAGGCTTTGAAGGTAAAGTTGTTATCTCCCATAGCCAGCGTCAGGGAGGAAGTACTCCAGGAGACGGAGCCGGGAACATACCCGGCCAGGGGTATGCTGTTCATGGTCAAGGAGCTGGTCGATGAAGGGGCCTGCCCGCCGATAGATATTGTGGACTGGCCGGTCTGGTAATAACCGCTCGATGCAGGATTGATAATAGTGAGAGATCCCTCTCCCCCTCCTCCCTGGGTGGAGAGAATGGACAGGGAATCTGTCCCGACCACTTTTCCGGAGCCATCTTTGGCCGTAAAAGAAAAAAAATTGATTCCCTGGTGAAGACTGGCCGATGTCTCCCAACTGGTCTGGCCGCCTGAATAACCGCCAATCCTCACTCCATTGCTTTCGATAGTCGCTGTTTCAGGGGCCGTCAGCCCTCCTATGGTCAAATAAGCGGCCTGGGTCTCATAAGTGTCTGCATCCGCAGGATTGGTGATTTTAAACTTACCGGCAGAAGTTACCACGATCTTAATGCTCGATTGGCCAATACTCTTGCCGTCCTTATCGAGAGCCGAAGCATTGACGATGTTTTCTCCTATCTTCAAAGAAATGCCCGTGTACCAGCTCAGATCTGCGGGCGTGTAAGCGGAAACGGGCTTTCCCTGAACCGTCACCGAACCGGTATTCTGTGGCGTGATGCCGGAAACGGTGATCGAGGAGCGGGAGGTATACCAGGTTCCCTCATCGGGGGTGATGGGAGAAATGAAGGTAAATTGGATTTGTCCTTTAGTCAGGGTAATGTTTTTAACCAGCGCATCCCCCGGAGAGAAGACGACGTTTTTCTCGAGGTATGAATTGTAATTTCCTTTTACGGCCACCAGGGTATAGGTTCCTTCTATGACACCGGGCAGAGAGTAATTTCCTGAAGAGTCGGTCAGTGTCTGAAAAAAAATTTCGGGCTGGAGTCTGGAAACCAGACCCACGAGAGCGCTGGGCAGCCCCCCCTTCCCGGATTCGGATACGGTACCGGAGAGGGAAGCGAGGGACATCGTCGAATCCGAGACAGGAATAAAAAGGCTGTTGGCCGCAGTACCGATATTGACGCCCTGGGAGGAGGTTGAAGAGGCATGCTGATAGACCATGGTGCCGGGCAAAGAGGCGGGTTTCCTCAGCACGGTAAAGGTGGCGGTGAAAAGCTCGCTGCCGTGAGGGATCACCCGGTCATTGAAGCCGATTACCATTACCCTCAGCTTGTTGTCCCGGATCAGGTTCGAATACAGTGTTTTTTTGTTCTGCATGTCCGACGAGACTTTCACATCCCGGTCAGGAGAAATGGAGAGGATTTCCTTATCGAACAAAATGTCGGTCATAATACCGCCAATAAGCTCGTTATCCATATCGATGAGCATGAACCGTAAACGGACCCCGTCTCCGGGGCTGATTGACCGGCTCCCGGTGTTGACCGGCTCCATGCTCATCTTTATGGCCACGGCTGCATGGGTGGAAGAAATTCCCACGGAAAGCAGAAAAATCAGTGAAAGAAGGAAATATAAGAGGGGGATATCCCCTTGTTTCATGCGTCAATTCTCCTCTTGATCTGCAAATCTTCCCGGATTTCACCTCATCATTCCTTATCGGTTACTGCTCCCTTGCGACATCGGATGTTTCTGCCGGGAAGGAAGTTCTCCTGGCTCCTGCCCCCTGGATCCGAAGGATCAGGAAAAGAAAGTCGATAGAGAAGGTAATAAACCAGAAGGAGTGTTTGCCCACCGTGCTCATGGAATTGAAGGAAATCGGCGTAGTAATCTCGGAGATTAAAAGATTTACCCAGGTGCGTCATCTGCAGCGGAACGGATGGACCGCGGATACCTGCCAGATCAAGCTGAAATCACACTATAAACGAGGTCTGGGCGGATTGGAGGGATTCTCGCGGGTGATCATTCTGTATTGGATCAGCCAGCACAGGCTGTGGAAAATGCCCAAGGACAATCCCAAGCCCAAGCGAGTTAAAATCTTTGCCACCCGCATTCCGGTCCGGCCCAATCCTATCGGCCTGTCGGTGGTTGAGCTGCTCGATTTTTCTCCTGAAGATGGCACCCTGACCGTCAAAGGACTGGATGCCATTGACGGCACGCCAATTCTGGATATCAAACCTTACCTTCCCCATTTCGACAGTTATCCTGAAGCCACCGTGCCGGAGTGGATCGCCAGGTATCTGAGAGATGATTTCTCCGGAGAGTAACTGTGCAGGCTCTAAGTACATCAATTATTTTTGACTTCTATCCGAAAAGTAAGATATACTGTAGATATGGTAGCCAAGAGAGAAGGTAATATGCCAGAGCAAAATGAACCGAAACCGGAGTACTTCGAAAAGTACCTGGAAATGAGATTCCAGCGTATCGATGAGGCCATTATGCATATCGACCAAAAGGTCGCGCATATTGACCAACGGGTAGAACATATTGACCAACGGGTAGAGTATATCGACCAAAAAGTAGAGACAATCAAAGCTGATAACCAGACAACCCGCCGATGGGTAATCGGCACGGTAGTAGGGACGGGCCTTGTTGTGCTCTTTGGCATGGCTGCTATTTTCCTTTCCTTCGCCCAAATCCAAACATCATGGATGCAGCAGGTAATTTCTTTCGGGCTCAAAGCGATAAAGTAACCCGCCGTTTCAACTATAAGCATAGCATTGGTGCATATATTCAGATCCTGTCTGCCCTGATCAGATTGGTGGTCCCGGCCTCCTTGAGCGGCAGACCGGCAGTAAAGATCACGATATCGCCGCAGCAAACCCATCCATTGCTTTCGGCTATCTGCTTGGCCTGCAAAATCATGTCATCCAGGTCGGAAAAATCGGGCAGGAGAAATGGATGGACGCCCCAGGAAAGCTGGAGCCTGCGTTGCGTGGAGCTGTGCCGACTGAAGGCCAGAATGGGGACCTGGGGCCGGTATTGGGCAATCAGCCGGGCTGTCTGCCCTGATTCCGTAGGGGTAATGATCGCCCTCGCTCTCAGGTAATAAGCCATGTCATTACTGGCCTGACTGACAGCCTCCTCGATAGTCAAGGGCTCACAGCCTGCCTTCGGCTCCAGATTCCTCCAGAAGGGAAAGCTGTTTTCCGCCTCTCTGATGACGTTGGACATGACCTGAACGGTTTCAACAGGATATTTCCCCGCAGCCGTCTCTTCGGAAAGCATCAGGGCATCGGAACCATCGAGTACGGCATTGGCTACGTCCGCAGCCTCAGCCCGCGTAGGCCGGGTATTTTCCACCATGGATTTGAGCATCTGGGTGGCCGTAATGACCGGTTTCCCTGCCCGGTTGGCCTTTCTGATGAGCTGCTTCTGGATAGCCGGAACCTTCTCCAGCGGAATCTCAACCCCCAGGTCTCCTCTGGCAATCATGACTGCGTCGGCAACCTCGATAATCCGGTCGAAATTTTCAACCGCACTCCCCTTTTCAATCTTGGCGATAAGATTGGTCGAAGCACCTGTTTGCTTCAAAAGACTTTTGGCCTGACAAAGGTCTTCCGCTGTCCGGACAAAAGACAGGGCTGCAAAATCCACCCCCTGCTCGATCCCCCAGCGAAGATCCTCTTCGTCTTTGCAGGTAAAAGCGGGAATGGATGAAGTATCTCCCGGCAGATTGATTCCCTTGTGAGAGGCAAGAGTTCCCCCGATCACCACCCGGCATTCAACTTCATTGAGCCTTGTGGCAATAACTTCCAGTTGGATGCTTCCATCTGCCAGGAGCAGGGCATCTCCGGCTTTCATGCTCTGAATCATCAAAGGGTAGTTTACCGATACCCGGTAAGCATTTCCTTCCACCGGCTCCGTAGTCAGGATAAAGATGTCTCCCTGTTTGAGCAGAATTTCTCCTCCGGCAATGGAGCCGATTCGAAGCTTTGGCCCTGCCAGGTCCTGCAAAACAGCCACCGGCTTTCCGAGGGCATGCGATATCGACCGAACAAGGTCCAGGGTCTGCCGGTGCTCCTCCCTGGTTCCATGAGAGAAGTTGAGGCGGGCAACATCCATCCCTGACCGGATCAGCTTCTCCAGAACATCCGGGTTCCGGCTGGCAGGCCCGATAGTACAGATAATCTTCGTCCTTCTCATTTCTCTTCTCCCTGCCCTGCTTTGACCTTTAAAAATTTCCTCTTCCCGACCTTGATCACCCGTTCTCCATCTGCGGCAAGCTCCAGATTTTCATCGACCACCCGCTCACCGTCGATACTGACGCTTCCCTGCTTGATCAATCGGCGTGCCTGGCTGCTGCTGTCCACCGTGCGGGAATCGACCAGGATCCGGACAAGCCATACCCGGCTGCCCGGAGCGAGCGTATATTCAGGAACTTCATCCGGGATCTCCTTTCGCTGGTGAACAGCTTCAAAATGCTCTTCCCCTGTCCTGGCAGCCTCGGCTCCATGATATTGCCTGACAATATAGGCGGCCAGGTCCTTTTTCGCATCCCGCGGGTTCATAATTCCTTCGGCCATTTCCCGCCGCAGCCTTTCAATGTATGAGGCCGGATGGTCGGTGAGCAGGTTGTAATACCGGATCATCAGATCATCGGAAATGGACATGATCTTGCCGTACATCTGGTCAGGATCCTCATCGATGCCGATGTAGTTGCCAAGGCTCTTGCTCATCTTCTGTACCCCGTCGGTTCCTTCGAGCAGGGGCATCATCATGACCACCTGGGGGGATTGCCCCCAGTCCCGCTGCAGATCCCTTCCCACCAGCAGGTTAAATTTTTGATCCGTTCCCCCAAGCTCTACATCGGATTGAAGCATGACCGAATCATACCCTTGAATCAGGGGATACAGAAACTCGTGGATGCTGATCGGCATGCGGCTGGCAAACCGCCTGGAGAAATCATCCCGCTCCAGCATCCGGGCTACGGTCTGCCGGGCGCAGAGCTTAATCAGCCCCTCGGCGTTCATTTCGGACATCCACCGGCTGTTGAAGGCCACCGTGGTCTTTTCCCGGTCCAGAATCTTGAAAATCTGGCGCTGATAGGTCTCGGCGTTCTTTATCACCTCGTCCCTGGTCAGGGTTTTGCGGGTTTCCGATTTGCCGGTAGGATCACCGATCATGCCGGTGAAATCGCCGATTAAAAAAATCACCTCATGGCCAAGCCGCTGAAAATCCCGCAGCTTCTGAACCAAAACCGTATGCCCCAGATGTATATCCGGGGCCGTGGGATCAAATCCAGCCTTGATCCGGAGGGGCCTGCGGGTTGCCGCCGACTGCTCCAGTTTTTTCAGGAGTTCATCCTCAGAAATGATCTCCACCGCACCTTTGGTGAGTATTTCCATTTGTTCTTTTGGAGTTAGCATAGTCTTTCTTCTCTGTTTATAGTCCTTAATGTCAGGAAATGTTAATGAGGAGATATCAGCCACTGATCCATAGATCAGTGGCCACTGATCACTGACCACTGACCACTGGCCACTTTTTTCCTGTCCTGATTCACTGGCTCTTTGTCACCGGCTCTGTCGGGGCAGGTTGGCCTGTTACCCAGCGGGCCGGGCATCCGGCCAGTTCCTTGCAGGATCGGCAGCCAAGACAGGCATGTTCGGTCAAAAGGCCGGTAATAACCAGCACAAGCCCTGATCCCAGCCAGAGGCTTGCAGAATCCCTGATGAAGATGATCCGCCATGCTGCTCCGCCAAGGGGGAAAAGGCCGATGGGCAGCAGGAAAACATTGTGCCAGATGCCTTCGGTAAAGGCATGGCAGGTATCCTTGCGGTAGAGCAGGCCTGCCAGGAGCCCGAAACCGGTACTGCACCGCCGCCCGTGGTAGTAGCACCGGGTGCAGCGAAGGGCGGGCATAATCATGGTAGCTGCGGCCAGGCAGTAGAAGCCATACAGGAGGGCCAGGCTGTAATGCAGCCCCCCGAGGATCCACAGTCCGAGGCCGAGGAGGCTCAGGTTGAACATATTGCGCAGGATGGGGACATAGATCGGATAATTCTCTACTTCTTTCATACCCTCACGGAAAAACCGGAAGCCAGGAGCCGAAATGTGGTTTTTCCCTCCTGGCTCATGAATTCTGACTACTGTTCACTCTTCACCGGCCACTTATTTACCTGCCGATTTTCCTGGCGGCGATGGTAGAGAGTGGGCGTCAGGGGCAGTCGGATCTTTCAGGGTGGAGAGATATTGAACCAGAGCTTCAATATCCGCATCGGTGGGATCTTCCTCGAACATATCGATCCGTGGTTCCTCAAAGAGATGAGCTTTCAACCACGCCCGCAGGCTTGCCTGATCCCGGTGAACGGCTACTCCACCCAGATTCCTCGAATTATTCAGCGGTTTGCCTTTTCCGTCTCCGCCTTGTCCGTTGAGCACGTGGCACAGCAGGCAATTTACCTCATCGAAGATTTTTTTCCCCGCTGCTATCTGCTGGGATACCTGTTTGCTGGCATTCTGTGCCCCGTCGGCATCCGAAATGATCCCTCCGATAAACAGCGCAGTTGTCAAAAGCATGAGATTGAGAATAACCAGTTGGGAAACTTTGGTGGACCGAAATTGCATAGATCATCTCCTTTTCCTGAAGAACAACGGGGTAAATAACCGATCTGTCTGCAACCCTCTTTAGTTATACTTATCTGAATACAATAGATACCATCCTCTTGGTGATTTGTCAAGGCTTCCACACCAGGGTCTCGTACAGCTTTTTGTAGATTCCTCCCTTGAGCAGCAGTGTGCTGTGCGTCCCTTCCTCAGCCACCCTTCCCTTATGCAGGACAAGAATCTGGTCCGCATCGGTGATGGTGGACAATCGATGGGCAATGATAATAGAGGTACGGTTTCGCACCAGTTTTCGAAGAGCATCCTGGATCAGGCTCTCGGTCTCGGAATCGATGCTGGCCGTGGCCTCATCCAGAACCAGGATATCCGGACCGCCCGCCAGTGCCCTGGCAAAGGCCAGGAGCTGTTTCTGCCCGGCAGACAGGGTATTTCCCCGTTCGGTCAGTACCTGCTGATAGCCTTCCGGGAGCTGTTCGATAAAGGTGCTGGCATTTATATATTCGGCAACTTGCTGGACTCTCTTCAGGCTGACAGCCGGGTTTCCCAGGGTTATGTTATGGAGAATGGTGGTTGAAAACAAAAATGCATCCTGCTGAACCATTGCTATGGCCGATCGAAGCTCCTTGAGATCATACTCCCGGATATCCACGCCATCGATCAGGATCCGGCCCTGCTGAAAATCATAGTAGCGGCCCAGGAGATTGACGATAGAGGTCTTGCCCGCTCCTGTTGCCCCGACAATGGCCAGGGTCTTCCCCCGCGGCAGACAAAAAGAGATATCCTTCAGGATATAATTTTCCCCTTCATAGGCAAACCAGACCCGATCGAAGATAATCTCTTTCTGCAAGCCGGGAAATGGCCGCGGGCTGACTGACACCCTAACCTGCTGCCGGGTGTCCAGCAGGCCGAAAATCCGCTCCGCCGAGGACATGGTGGCCTGCAGCACGTTATATTTCTCACTCAATTCCCTGACCGGGCGAAAGAACCGCCCCATATACTCGATAAAGGCTACCAGAAGGCCGATAGTCAGGGTGCCCTCAAAAGCCCTGACCCCCCCGTACCAGATAATCAGGGCGGTTGAGACCGAGGCCAGAATCTCGATAAAGGGGAAAAAGAGGGCATAGTAGAAAACGGCCCTCAGATAGGCATCCTGGTGTTCGCGGTTGATCCGGTCAAAGTGGCCGAAGTTTTGCTTCTCCCGTCCGAAGAGCTGCACTTCTTTCATCCCGGTAATATTTTCCTGCAGAAAGGAATTGATCCGGGCGATTTTTTCCCGGGTATCCCGGAATGCCTGCCGCACGCCGGTCCTGAATTTCAGGCTGGCTGCAACTACCAGGGGGAGAATAGAGAAGATCACCAGGGTCAGGCGCACATTCATCCAGAGCATGACCAGGAGAATACCGAGCAGGGTCAGAACGTTCCCCAGCACCATCAGGATCCCATCCGACAGCATCTCGTTGATGACCTCGACATCGCTGCCGATCCGGGTCATGATCCTCCCTACCGGATACCGGTCGAAGAAGGAGAGGGAAAGAGACTGGACATGGTTGAACAGTTCCATCCGAAGGTCACGGATGACCCGCTGTCCGAGCAGTTGCGTGGCATAGCTCTCCAGAAAGCTCAATAATGACCTGAGCACAAGAGCCAGCAGGAAAATGACGCAGATCCGGGAAAGTCCGGTAAAATCCCCTGCTTTGATATAAGTATCGATGGCGATTTTAACCAGATAGGGGCCGACAAGCTCAAGACCTGCGCCCGCAAGGAGAAAAATCAGGGTTGTGGCCAGAAGGAGCCGGTAGGGGACAATGTAGTGCAAAAGCCGTCGGATCAACTGCCAGTCGTAGATTTTCCCCGCTATTTCGTCAGTCGGGAACTGTTGATCGTGCATGGCAGGTTTTAATCTTCCTCCTCAAGCTCCTGCCTCAGTAACTGCTTCTGATAGGTTTGGGCATAGAGACCGTTCAGGTTAATCAGTTCCTCATGGGTGCCCGATTCCACGATCCTTCCCTGCTCAAGAACATAGATCCTGTGGCAGTCGCGCACCGCGGACAGCCGGTGAGCAATGATCAGGCAGGTCCGCCCTTTGATCACCGGGCGGATCTTCTGCAAAATCTGATGTTCAGTTTGCAGGTCCACACTGGAGAAAACATCGTCGAAGATTAAAATCGAGGGTTTGCGGATGAGGGCCCGGGATATGGCCATCCGCTGCTTCTGCCCCCCGGACAGAGTGATACCCCGTTCGCCGACCACGGTTTCGAATTGGTCGGGAAAGCCTTCGATATCGTCCAGCAGGTGAGCGAAAAAGGCCGCTTCCCTGACCAGATCGGGATTTTCCTCAGCCAGGCTGAAGCCGATATTCTGCCTGATCGAGTCGGAAAAGATAAAGGTCTCCTGGGGAACATAGCCAATACCTTCCCGAAGCTGTTGTAAGGGAATCTGTTTGATCGCATGGCCGTCGATCCTGATCTCACCCCCTGAGACATCATACAGCCGGGGAATGAGATTGACCAGGCTGCTTTTGCCTGCCCCGGTCCTGCCGACCAGGCCGATCGATTCACCCGGCCTGATCCGCAAGGTTATATCCGAAAGGACCGGGGGGCCGTCGGGAGTATAGGCAAAATCGACATGGTCAAATTCAATTTCCCCCCGAAAGGGGCCATCGAGACTGCCGATGGTCTGCGGAACATCGCGGATTTCAGGCTCGATCCGCAGCACCTCGTTGATGCGGCCCATAGACACCGCTCCCCGCTGAAAGAGATTGATCACCCACCCAAGAGCCACTGCCGGCCAGAGCAGCAACCCCAGGTAGCCGATAAAGGCAGCCAGGCCGCCAATGCTCATCTTTCCGTGGATAACCTGAGCCCCTCCGATCCAGAGGATCAGCAGCAGAAAAAACCCGGTCAGAAAAGCCATCAGGGGGTGAAAGAGCCCGCCGACCTTGGCCAGTTGCATATTCCTGTGCAGATAGACGTCATTGGCCCGCTGAAACTCCCGGCCTGTCCACTCTTCTCTGGCATAAGCCTGAATGATCCGGATGCCTGAAAAATTTTCCTGGATCTGGGTGTTGATCAGGGAAAATTGTTCCTGCACCGCCTTGAACCGGATATGAAGGTGCCGGGAAATTTGCATGACTGCCAGAGAGACCAGGGGAAAGAGGATGACGATCGACAGGGTCAACTGCCAGTTGGTGGCGATCATGAAGCCAATGTCCAGGGGGAACAGAATCAGGGTATGGACCAGGTACATGATCCCGGGGCCGAGCAGGTTACGGACGGCGTTCAGGTCATTGGTCGCCAGCGACATCAGGTCCCCGGTCCGTTTTTGCTGAAAAAAGGAGAGGGAGAGGGTCTGAAGGTGTGCGAAAAAGTCATTCCGCAAAAGATACTCCACCTTCCGGGAAATGCCGATCAGGGTATTGCGCATCCAGAACCTGAAAAAACCCTGGATGAGAGCAAAGAGAACGATCAATCCGGCATAGCGCAGCACCAGGGACGGTTCGATCCCGGCCCTGATACCGTCAATCGCCTTCCTCAATACCCAGGGGATGAGCAGGGTGAAGATACTGGTCAGAAGAAGAGAAATAAAGCCAAAAACATAGGCCACCTTGAACCGGAGAAAATATTTCTTCAGACTGGCCAGCTCAGCAAGTGATTCAAACTTCATGATTCAAGATACTCTCCTTTTTTCTGACCACTGACCACTTCCTTTACTGGCCACTAACCACTGGCCACTTTCTCTATCACTCCTGCATAATCTGCTGGTAGTACTGTTCATATTCAGCCACTTTATCCTGTTCTGAAAACCGGCTTACGGCCAGATACCGCCCCCGCTCTCCGAGCTGGCGGCCGAGCTTTTCATCTTCCAGGATCGACAGGGCAAACCGGGCCATAGACTCGACATCTCCCTTATCGACCAGAAAGCCGCTTTGTCCGTCTTCGATCACTTCAGGCAAGCCCCCAACACGGTAAGCCACTACCGGCACCTGGCAGCTCATGGCCTCGAGTGCGGCCAGACCGAACGACTCGATTTCCGAGGGAAGTAAAAATACATCGGTGATATTCAGGATTTTCTGAACAGAACCGACAAATTTCAGGAAATGCACCTTTGCCGAAAGCCCCATTTCGAGGGCAAGTTTAACCGAGGTCGGCGTTTCCGGTCCGTCTCCCACCATCAGCAGCACGGCAGGAATTCGACGCTGAATGAGCTGAAAAGCCTCCAAAACGTCCGGAATCCGCTTGATTGTCCGAAAGTTTGAGATGTGAGTGATGATTTTCTCGCCGCAGGGAGCATATTTTTTTCTCCCTGCCAGACTTTGTGTTTTTATAAAGGTGCGGGTATTGACAAAATTGTGGATCACCCTGATGGGCCGGGAAAATGCAAACTCCTGCCGGGTAGTTTCAGCAAGATAATGGGACACGGCCGTTACCCCGTGACTGATTTCCAGCCCGAACCGGGTGATGCTCCGGTAGGAAGGATCCATGCCGACCAGGTTGACATCCGTGCCGTGCAGGGTGGTGATGATCCTGGCCGGATAGTCGTCCAGGGCTTTAAGTGCCAGATAGGCGGCCATAGTATGCGGCACCGTATAATGGGCGTGGATGATTTCCAGACCATATTGTTGAATCACCTCGATGATTTTTGCGGCCAGAGCCAGCGTATAGGGAGGAAACCTGAACAGCGGATAGGAAACGACCTCCACCGGATGAAAGGTGATTCCCCGGCTGAGCCCTGCCTGCAGGCGCACCGGAAGATGATAGCTGATGAAATGTACCGTATGCCCCCGGTCGGCCAGGAATTGACCCAGCTCCGTGGCTATAACCCCGCTCCCCCCATAGGTCGGATAGCAGACAATGCCGATATTCACAGGATATTCCTACTGGTGATAAAAAATGGTCACGTTATCGGTGAATGAAAAAAGTACTTTCAATTTTTCGCTGAAATCTGGAGCGCAGATACCTTTTTATGAGATTCCGAGTTGGCGGGATCAGAAGAGCAAAACCAAGGGCATCGGTCAAAAGCCCCGGCGTAAGCAGCAGGAATCCTCCAATCAGAATGCATATTCCATTTAAAAGCTCATCGGAAGGAAGATGCCCGCCGGCCAGCTCCCTCCGGATTCGGCTGATCACTCCAAGCCCCTGGTGCCTGGCAAGAGCCGCCCCCACAATACCTGTCATGATAGTCAGCAGGATAGTATTGAGCGCCCCGATCATGGTGCCGACCTTGATGAGCAGGGCAAGATCAATCATCGGCACAGTGATGAAGAGAATCAACAGCCAGAAAAACATGGTATATCTCCCTGCTTTTTCCTTATCAGCCTCAGTGCGTAGTATAGCATCAATGGGCAGCAGTAAGCAAATGTTATGATTCGAGAAGCCTGGAGCCTGTCGGAGGGGCGGGTTTCTTTATGAGACTCAGCCGATGAATTGCTCAAGCTTGAGTAAAAAGCCGTAGTTGAGCCTGGCAGCAAAATCTGCGACTTCCGGTGACAGGCTGGGCTGCCTGTCTGCAAGCTCACTCAGCTCCTTGAATTCATCCCTTACCTGCCGCAGATCCTCCGGCTCCAGAGTGATAAGGCCATGCATGACGATATCGATCGAGGACTCAAGATCGCTGTGCGAATGCAAAAGAGAGAGCTTTCCATTCCGGGCCATGCCCTCCAGAGAGAGGAGAAAGCCAATCCGGTCAACGGACTGGTCATTCAGCACCCGGCTCAGGTAAGAGGAAATGGCCTGGAAAAGAAGGTAAGTCTGACCCTGCATCAGGATGGGCTTTGGCCCATAATCCCACCGGGGATATTCCTGACCGTATTTCAAATCACCGGGGGGCGAAATTCCTGGCAGGAGATAGACTCCTGAGAGAGTTATCCTTGCCTCATGGGACCTGTCTTCCGCTATACTTACAACCTTACCCATCTGGCAGATCAGCGGATACCTTTTGAGAGAATCATCCAGGATATTGGCCGGATTCGCGTCAAGGCTTTCAAAGTCGCCGGTCTGAGGTTCAGCGAGAATCACTTCCTGGAAATTACTGTCCGGGGAAAAGGAAATCATGGCGTGACCCGAAGGCGGAGGAGCAGAACGTTCCCTCTTCGGAAGGTAGGGAGTCAGGGTGGTGTACAGGACGGCAGGGATCTTGTTGCAGAGCTTCTTTCTCTCCTCCCTGGTTTTTCCATCGGAGAAAAGAAAACGAAAATAGTGCTCATCTTCCATGTGTACCTCGCCGGGATAGAGCAGTAAATAGACCCTTTGCGAAAACTGAGAACAGTCGGATTTATCCTTTTCATACCGCCTCCAGTTTCTGTTGTCCGCCGCATACCTGCTGAAGAGGAATAAAAAGAAGTTGGTCCTGGCCTCCGTATTGGTGAAACAGGGCCAGATATAGTAATCGGGGTAGAACAGGTCAATTTCCTGATAAGCTGTTTCATACTCCCTCGTGCGAAAATAATCCGCAGACATACCTCTTCGGTTGAGTACCCTGAGAGCAGCCAGTAAATCTGCCGGTATGTTCTCTTTGGCAGACGCAGACGAAAGATCGGCCTTCTTCAGGGTGTAGCTATGATCGAGCGTATCGTAGTCGGCAATATCGGCCAGACTGGTTTCAGGAGGGGAATCGCCGGAGATACCGGAAATATCCGACTGGTTGACCTGGTTGGGATGATGGGCAAAAGAGCCATCCGGAGGGATCCTTTCTTCTTCTCCCTGGACGCCGGGGCCTCGATGCCGGGGAAGAGAGAAAAATTTGCGCAGTGCCTCCAGGGTTTGCGGGTCCGGCCTTTGTGCCCTTCGTTCCGGTGATCGTCCGGGCAGTGAATAAGGGCCTGCCCCCTGCCGGGAAACATCGCCTGTGCCTGGTTGCCTTCCGGCAGCATCCTGGAGAAAATCTTTCTCTCTACTCTTGAGCAGGCTCAAGAGAGTGAATGAAGCGCCCGCTCCCAGGAAGAACAGAAGGCTGATTAATGAAATCAGTCCGTGCCGCTGAGGATGGTTCGTCACTTGACTCCTCGTCCTGTTTGCCCTGTTTTAACTCGACGACCTGCCGAAAAATATGGTCACTGTTACCAGATAGTAATATATAGAGCAACTATTGTCAACTCCTCAATCCGGCGACAAATCACCGATTTATTGAGAAGGATAACAACTATGCCGCCAGGTTTTCGTACCTGCGCGGGTGCCGATTTTCATTATTACGCCGGGCAAGGGGAATTGAAACAATAGTTATGGAAGAGCCAGTCAGGAAGCTGATCGAGGGGATCGTGTTCTTTATACCCAGAGCTTTGACGAGCCTGCTTATTTTCCTCCTGTTTTTGCTTGCCAGCACTATAGCTGCCAGAATCATTGGCCGGATTTGCCGGAAAAGTAATTTCAGGAAGGACATTCTCATCCTGATACAGAGAATAACCAAAATCGCCTTGCTGGGTTTCGGAGCAGTCACCGCCCTTGGAACGGCAGGTATCGATATCTCTGCTTTAGTTGCCGGTCTGGGGCTTACGGGTTTTGCCCTCGGATTTGCCTTCAGGGATATTCTGTCCAATCTCCTGGCAGGAGTGTTGATTATCATTTTTGCCCCTTTTCATCAACATGACCACATTTCGGTGGCCGGCCTCGAGGGGACAGTGATTGAAATTGACCTTCGATACACGACCCTGGAGGCCGAAAATCGCAAGATTCTCATACCGAACTCCACGCTTTTCACCAATGCGATCATCGTCATGGGGAGTCAATAGGGAGAAGATATATTACCAGACACATTTTACTGGATATCTATTTCCTATTTTTCTTACGGATTTCTTGCTAATTTTTAACTGATTTTTGCCGAAAAGTATCTACCCGATTTTAGCCTATTCATCGAGGAGAGAAAAGAACACAACTTGAATAATAAGGAGAAGAAAGATGGCCTTACGGAAACAGGCAACCGACCTTTGTGTCTATCAAATAAAAGTAACCCTCATGGACATCGAGCCGCCTATCTGGAGGCGGGTCCAGATTACCAGTGATACCACTCTCAAGAAGCTCCATGAGATCCTGCAGGCAGTGATGGGCTGGACCAATTCTCATCTCCATCAGTTTATTATCGGAGGAAAATATTATGCCGAACCCGATCCTGAGTATGATCCTGAAGTAAAAAACGAAAAGATGATAAGATTAAGCCAGGTCATTTCCGGGGTAAATGACAGGTCTATCTATGAGTACGATTTCGGCGACAATTGGGAGCACGAGCTTCTGGTCGAAGAGGTTCTGCCCGTATCCGATGGGGTGAGATACCCTGTCTGCCTCGATGGCCAGCGGGCTTGTCCGCCGGAAGATTGCGGAGGTATCCAGGAGTATAAACGTTTTCTGGAAGCCATTCTGAACCCGGACCATCCTGAGCATGATGAGATGCTTGACTGGGTAGGAGGGTCTTTTGATCCGGAGGCTTTTGACCTGAATGAAGTCGGTCGAAAAATTGAAAATATGCTTCTCAAGGATTCGGGAATCAATAAGCTGTAAGGTTATCATCCTCATTTGGCTTACTCGAAATACCGCTCGGCGAAAAAAAGCTCCACCCCCTCCATTTGCTCACCTCTTTGGGGCTCTGGGAAGAAGTCTTAGAGCCCCTGTGGCAGGTGAGGGGCATCATCTTATGCAGATTATGCAGAAAGCTTAAGGTATAACCCACCGGCAAGATCAGGAAGGCGGAAAGCCTGATGCGGCATGAACGTCCACAAAGATGGCATTGGAGTAAAACCACAGGTCTGCCCAGGCGTCTTCGGGGCTGTTGGAGGAGAGGTCTCTCAAGCTGTCACGCAGCGGATTTCCTTCCTCATCTGTTTTATCCGTGATGCCCAGGCCGAGATTTGTGCCTCTCAGCCGAAAGTACCTGTCTTTGTCGATATTATCCAGTGAGTATTCGATCGTCTTCCAGCCTGTCTTATCTTCTTTCCAGTCTGATTTCGAAAACCGGGCTATCACCCGGGCACTCCGGTTCGTGGCTCTGCAATAGGCGCTCCTGTCCTGTGGATCGATCCTGCCGGTCACATCACCGGCGATCAAATCGATGTGGTCAACCCGCACAGGATCGTTATGATGGTTGAACGCCGGGCTCCTGAACCGGATAGTGACCAGCAGCCTGTCACCTTGAGCAGCTTTCAGTGTCTGGCCCATGAAGGCAAGACCGCCGCGGCCTTGCAGGTTAAAATCAAGCCCATCGATGAGATCTCCCAGGACGCAGAAGGAATTGCCTGATCTCAGGCCATCGACGAGCTCCTCGAGTGAATACCGGTTATCGTCGTTTCTGTCCTGGACAAAGGTATAGTTCCTGGCATATTCACCCGGCCAGAATCCCCTGGTGGTGTTATGAAAGTCCGAGTTGGCAAAGACCGACCAGACACGGCCTTCGCCCAAGAGCGCATCCCACAGCCCGCCTACCTGGGCTGTATACCAGCCTGCTCCTCCGTAGGTTCCGTCTCCGTCGGACTGAATACTGTAATCGCCGCGTATCGCTGCCTTCTGATGACCGGGAATGCCTTCAAAGCCGAAGGCCACATCCGGGGCTGCATTATTGAGATCGCGAAAATGAGCAATGTCATAGCTGCGAAGGCGCTCAGGGTGAGCGGGAATAAGCCAGCTCGTGTGCGGGTAGTTGGCCTGAAGCCAGGCAGCAGCAGCTACAGCGTCCCGATGGCCATGCTCTCTGGAGCACAGAATCTGCAAGGGCGAGCCGCTGCCATTCCGCTTGGGCAGACCACGGCTGGTATCCTGATCCTGGTGATCGAACATATACTCAAAATCGCTGATCGCCTGGCCATCACTGCTGATTATGCCCACCAGACAGTGTTCATGGCCGGGGATGTTCCACTCAAGGCCCGAAGCTATCAGTTTATCCGGATAGGCGGCCCGCAAGGCCAGGATCTTTGGATAGGCATAATCCCTGAGATTTTGCCATCGCCACATGAGCCGGTGACCATCACTGAATGTCGGATCACCCAGGAAAAGAACCCCCAGGCTGGGATCATCCCAGTATATCTTATCCTCATTCCACCTGGAAGTGCCACCATGCTCGGAGTTGGCCTGCCAGTCCAGGCCGAAGTGGAAGCCCTTCGATATAACCTCATTTATGCTGAAGCTGCCATCCGTATACAAGGTATGTTGGTGAAAATCACCGGCCATCCACCGGCCATTGTGTTGAGTCACCTGCTTTTGCCTCTTTTCAGCCGGACGTTGTCCCTGTGCCGAAGAAGCGGTCAGAGTGGATCCTGCCAAAGGAATAGCAGGAAGCATGAGGAGTGCCCCAAGGGAAAAGAGGATGATTCTTCTCAAAGCCATGAAGTTTCTTTTCTGATGAGAGTGCATTACCGGTATTTTGTCCTTTCTTTCCTATTGCTTTCCCCATATGAAAGCCAGACCAGTTTCGCCAGGGTGATGGGAACTGCTTTGATGGTTCAGTCAGTTCAATACCTACTGATGTATAAACTAAAAATGTTAGGAATTTATGAGCCGTTATCGATGACTTTAGCACGCGATGTAAAATGTCTGGAAAATTTTTGAAATTTTCCACAACATAGGGTAAACTATATCATATATTATACTATACTATACTTCTTATCGGTGAGAGATCCAATTTTGGGTCAACCTGGATGATACCTTGGGGAGAGTAAAAAATGCAACTGAAAGTGAATAATGGAATAGCAAAAAGGATTATTCAGTATGAATTTCTTGGATTTGGGGTTGCCATGATTCTCTTATGGCTCGATGAAATATTCGATCTTCCCCATGTCTGCGGCGGCCCGCCGACACCCATAAACTGGCAGGAATGTCTTTTGGAAACGCTGTACGTTGTTGCGTTAGCCATACCCGTAATCCTGGCGACAAAACGATTTTTGGCAAGGATTAAATACCTGGAAGGCTTTATCCGCGTCTGTTCATTTTGTAAAAAGGTCCGGGTGGGCAATGAATGGATTCCCATTGAACGATTCCTTCAGAATCATTATTCCGAGACGGAATTTTCCCACGGTTTGTGCGCTGCATGCATGGAAAAGCACTATGGTATATCTGCAGATGACTAACGCCGGGGCATTCTCATCACTCGATCTCCCGTATCTTTTTGGGGAGAACTGAGCATATTCCTGTCTCGTGAGGAAACATCCTCATGAACGAAATGGCGAGGGATATGATAGTGTCAAGGGTCAGGGCAACCCCCGTTCGATATCCCGTAACCATATAATCAGGGCTTGAGCGGCTTCTGATTGATTCGAATAGCTCCAATCCCCACTGACTTGTAATTCGATCTTTTTCTCTGTGCCGGTAACAGGATCAATTTGATAGCAGGAATACGACTTCTCACCCATATCGTAGCCGGTATTCCTCTTTTCAGAGGCAGGTCCTTGAGCTGCCTGTTCAATGAGTCTCTTTTTCTCTGCCAGGAGGGCCGGGGCGATAGTTTTGAACTGAATAGTCAAATATTATTCCATCATTCAGGCGTTTCCCCTGCCGGCTGTCTTTCCCATCTCCCAAGTCCCCTCTTTTAATCCCTTTGTATCTTAAGTATATCAAATTAATAAAATAAAAATATTAGAATATAGCGGTATTTTCCCTCGAAACAGTCGATATACAGAGTAGCCAATGACACTGTCCTCAGGGTGACAACCTGTTATGTCCAAATATTTTAAGTATTTATTGAATTATATTTAATATCAATAATATCCCTCAGACAGACTTTTAAAATAGGGTAGATTTTATGGGCGGGATTCTTCCTCCCGATAATGAGAAAGGAGGTGATCCATTCGATTTAGCGATAAAAATAAATGATATGAAGGCCAACCCTGAATTACAAGTATAGTATTCTTGATCTACAGGAGGGACATAAGAAAAGGAGCACTTAGAGATGTGATTATCTCGTATATTTTTCTTGAGGAGACATGTCTTATGAAAAGGAAAGTGTTCGCAGTACACGATGTAAGAGGGTTATTAGCAGTAGCTCTTGTTTTCATTCTGCTTATGCCAAGCCTGGCATGGTCAGTAGAGCCTCCCCCATCTCTGAAGACAGTGCCGCTTCCGGAGATTCCCAATCTCGATCAATTCATAAAAGACCAAAATGCTGCCATCCAGTTAGGTAAGGCATTATTCTGGGACATACAACTGGGAAGTGATGGTCAGGCCTGTGCAAGTTGCCATTTCCAGGCTGGGGCAGATCCACGGATCAAGAATCAGATTACTCCAGGGCTTCCTGATGCGCGATTTCCCGGCGGGGATACTAACTTTGGTAATAATCCGGTTACCGGGAATAGAGATTACCCGCAATTTAGCCCAAACTATACCCTGAAAGCAGAGGATTTTCCTCTCACCAAACTGGCTGATCCGGATGATCCTAACTCCATCATTGCCGACACCAACGATGTCATCTCCTCCCTGGGAGTTTTTTTGGCCAAGTTCTTGTCAACAATTCCATTTTCTTCGAAAGAAAAAAATATTCCTCAAAATGATCCGGTTTTCAGTGTCGGCTGTAAAAATGTACGGCGAGTAGAGCCAAGAAATACACCTACTGTCATCAATGCAGCCTTTAATTTCACTAACTTCTGGGATGGAAGAGCCAATAATATCTTTAATGGGGTAAATCCCTTTGGGGCTTCAGACCAGAAAGCCAGGATTTATGTGAATAACAACGGAAAACTTCAGCAGGAAATCGTTCGGCTGCAAAACTCAAGCCTGGCTTCTCAGGCAGTTGGACCACCGTTAAGCGTGTTTGAGATGTCCTTCCAGGGCCGTGAATTTGCAAATATCGGCAGGAAGATGCTCTCACTCACGCCTCTTGGAAAACAAATGGTTCATCCGGAAGACAGTGTGCTGGGGCCTCTTTCCAGGGCCAGATTGGATGCCTGGGGAAGACTTGTTGGAAATCCTGGCCTCACTGTTTCCTATGCTACTTTGATCAAGAAAGCCTTCTATAATAAATACTGGGATTCAACCCAACCGATTACCCTGGAAGAATATATCTACCAAAACCCGGATGTAGTACGATCGATGAGATCTCCGCTCAGCATAGGCACTGGCTCAATTGGAAGGGGTACACAGAAAGCAGCGTTGAGGAATTCCCTTGACCTCGGCATCGGTTCAATGGAATGGGGATCACGAGGAGCCTCCCTGGGGAGCTACGCAGTTTTGGGTATCGGCAGCACTCTAGGCAGGAATTCACTTCCATCGCTTTCTGGAGATAAGTTCACCCAGATGGAAGCCAACTTTTCTCTCTTCTTCGGGCTTGCCATTCTCATGTACGAACGCACTCTTATAGCCGATGACACTCTCTATGATCAGTATCGGGAAGGGAGAGCCGAATTGACTCCATTGCAGCTTGAGGGATTGGATATCTTCCTGAATAAGGGTAAATGCATCAATTGTCATGGCGGTGCTGAATTCACGAACGCCTCTGTCAGCAACACCAAAGATAGCCCTATTGAACGGATGTTTATGGCGGTTGGTGAAGCTTTTTATGACGACGGCTTCTATAATATCGGTGTCAGGCCAACCCTTGAGGATAGTGGAAGGGGGGGAAATGATCCCTTTGCCTCTCCTCTCTCATTCTCACGGCTTGCGTTTCTGAAACGGGGAATAAATCCGCCTCCCGGTCTGCAAAGTCCTGTGCGGCAGATCGTGGGCGATTTCGGTGACTTTATCCCGGACCTTCCGTGTCCAATCCCCTGCGATCTCAACAGGGTAGCTGTAGATGGCGCCTTTAAGACACCGAGCGTGCGGACTGCAGAGCTTACCGGGCCTTATTTCCACAATGGAGGAAAGGCAACCTTGCGCCAGGTGGTTGACTTCTACGACCGGGGAGGAGATTTTGCCAGATTCAACATTCTCAACCTCGATCCTGATATTCAAGAGCTTAATCTGACCGAGCAGGAAAAAGAGGCTCTGGTGGCCTTTATGCTCACCCTTACCGACGAGCGCGTTAAGTTCCAAAAGGCACCTTTCGATCATCCCCAGCTTTTTGTTTCTAATGGACAAAAAGGAGACGGGGAAAAGGTTATAGGTAATTCCGACAGGTATACCCGTCTCGGTTTCATGGAATCTGATATTATCCTGGAGATTCCTGCAGTAGGAAAAAATGGCAGCAGCGAACCAATTCAGCGATTCCTGAACCTGAATCCTTTTCAACCCGAATAAATTATCAGGTTTTCAGGATGCCCTGAATTGAGCCCAGCACAAGGTTAATACTTCATTCTTGGTGAGTAATACCTGCCTTGCAGGAGTAATATTCTGCAAGGCAGGCTCTCTTCAAATGAGCCACTATTTCAAAACTCCGGGGTATATTCGGCGGAATTCGAATCCAGGTCCTGGAGAAATCCATTCTCAAAGCCAAGGTCGAGGAAGTATTCTTCAACCTCCCGGTATTCCTCCGGGGTAAGCCGCCGGTTGAGTTCAGGCACTTCGCTGGCCCGATGGACCGGGTAATACTGGGACATCAGGGAGATATACCTGTGGGTCCCCAGATTGTCCGCAATCCAGGCGAGGACTTTTTTGCTGTTTTCTACCTGGCCGGGCAGAATCAGGTGACGGATAATCACTCCCCGCTGCATGATCCCCTCCTGGTCGAAGACCGGATCACCAACAATTTTCTGCATGGCCGCTATGGCCCGGCAAGCGTGGTGAAAGTAGTCAGGAAGCCGGGAGAACCTGACCGCCAGATCGTTGTCAGCATATTTAAGGTCCGGGAGAAACACATCCACCAGGCCGGACAACTCCTCAATGACCGACTCTTTCTCGTAGCCATTGCTGTTCCAGACAATGGGAAGGTTAATTTCCTGCTTAAGCCGGGGTAGAATCCTCAGCAGGCGGCCTGAGTAGTGGGTGGGCGAGACCAGGTTAAGGTTATGGACCTTCGATTCTTCGACAAATTGCCTGCACAGTCCGATAAACTCCTCATCAGAGTAGATTCCGCCAGGGGGATTCAGTTGAGAAATCCGGTAGTTCTGGCAAAAGAGGCAGGCGGCATTGCAATGGGAAAAGAAAACGGTCCCGGAGCCCCGCTGGCCGCTGATGCAGGGCTCTTCCCAGAAATGGGCCATAATCCGGGTAACTTTCAATTCTGCCGGAGCCTTGCAGATCCCAAGCCGGGACACCCGGTCCACCCGGCATTCAAATGGGCAGCAATCACATTTCATGATACTTCCTAATTATTCTCTTTCCCCAGACCCTTGGTGGTAATAACATATTTTTGCTTCGGGCTCCTGGGTTTATCCGGCATAGTCATGGTAATGAGACTCTCCTTCATGAGTGGATAAAGATAATTGGCCAGGAAAGTCTCCCGATGTTTTAAATTCAAAAAGGACATCATTTCTTTAATGGTTCTCTCCTCTCTGCAAAAATCCAGGAGCTTCAGCTTGTCCGGTACTTGTCCGGTACTTGTCCGGTACTTGTCCGGTACTTGTCCGGTACTTGTCCGGTACTTGTCCGGTACTTGTCTGAATTCGGCATGGCCGAGCTTCAAATCCACACCTTCTGTTCCAGATTTCTTTCTGAATTGAACTTGAAAAGCATAGCCAACCTCTCGGAGTACAAGCTCAATTTCCGGATAGTTCAAAAGCTCGCCTTGCATCTTTTGAATACCTGTCCCCCATGCCTCGATCACTTTTATATCCTTGAAAATGGGGGCTAAGATACGATTTCTAATCTCCGATCGGCCCGTGCCCAGTTTTTCAATCGGCATGGTTTCCGGTAGCGGACCGGGGCTGGTGATCTCCAGCATATCATCAAAAATAGCTATTTTGATGTCACTGCCGAGAATGGCATAATCTCTGTGAATTATGGCGTTACCAATAGCTTCACGGATGGCTTCGAGAGGGTACTCCCATCGATCCTCCCGATAGACTTCACCAATACGAGAGAAAAGTGCGATATTCTTTTTAATAAAGGCCAGGCAAGGTTCCACTGCTGCATAAATAGGACCATCAATACTCATCTGGTCCAAAAATACTCTTGTATCTGTCCCTTTAAAGCGGGCACATTCAATTTTTGCATAAGGGAAAAGGCGCTTGCGAACAGGGGAATCCGATAGCAGAACAGCCGCATGTGTTGGGTAAAGTTGGTCCCTTTCACAGCAAAGGAGTCCCAGGTTTTTAAGCTGCTCATTATTATCCAGGGGCCTGCCAGTTGCCTTTTGGTAGTCTATTCTAAAACTATCGAGATTAATCTGCGGGTAAGAAAGGTCATAGACCGGTATTGCATCGAAAGAGATTTTCCGCCGCTGCCGTTCCAGCTCTTCCAGTATCTCCTGAGACGCTTGTCTATTTGTGGAGCCAATACGGACATAGGTTCCCTGATGTTTACCCTTTGCTTTAAGATAGTATGGCTTATGCGAGCCAGGGAAGATTTCTACTACCAGCAGATTTTTCCCCTCTGCTGCCTGAATGTAGATCTCCGGAATTATGGTTGGGGCGCATTGGCTGAAAATATGGTTCGAAATACGCTCTTCCAGGGGAAAAAGCTCATCGTCCGGAATGCCGATGATCTGTCTGGGATCACTGCGCACGCCAAAAACAATTTTTCCACCTGCACCATTGGCGAAAGCTATTGCGGTTTTAGCCACGTGATTACCCTGGGGGAACCCCTCTTTAAATTCCAGACGCCGGGATTCCGGTAATTCCCAAAATGGTGGAGATGAATCTTGAGGGGAATGCATATCCTTCATCACTCAGCAACCTTTTGTAAAACAAAAAATTTCAGGTACCTGCCCTCCGGAAAGCTCAGGTTATAGGGGTGGTCGTGCGGCTGCACGGTAGCGGCCAGCACCTTCACTATGCACCGGGCATTGACCGCGGACTGGTGAAGAATCTTGATAAAGGTTTCCTCATCGATGTGGGTGGTGCAGGATGAGCTTACCAGGATGCCCTGGGGGGGCAGCTTTTCCAGGGCTTTGGAATTGATGGTGGTATAGGCCCTGATGGCGTTTTTGACCTGCTCCTTGTTCTTGGCGAAGGAGGGCGGGTCCAGGATGATCAGGTCATATTCATCAGAAGGCATGCCCTTCAGGAACTCGAACACATCGTGCTCGATAAACTGATGTTTTCTGGTATTGACCCGGTTAGCCTCAAAGTTCTTTCTGGCATATTCTATGGCTTTTCCGGAGATATCCACGCTGGTCACTCCTCTGGCCCCGGCCAGGGCTGCATAGACTGAAAAGCCTCCGGTATAGGCAAAGCAGTTGAGAACCTGCCTCCGCCGGCAGAATCTGGTCACAAGACTCCGGTTTTCCCGCTGGTCGAGGAAAAAGCCGGTCTTCTGGCCCTCCACGAAATTGACCCAGAATGCGATACCGTTTTCCCGAATGAGCACCTCCCTGAGGTCCTCCCCATACAGGAGCTGTTTGGGCTGGGTTTTCAGCCCCTCCTTCCGGCGAACGCCGACATCGCTTCTTTCGTAGATGGTCCTGGGCTGAAAAACCTCCCTGAGTGCCTCCACGATCGCGTCCCGCAGCCTGTCCATACCCACGGTATGGAGCTGGACCACCAGCACATCCGCGTACTTATCGACAATCAGGCCGGGCAGAAGGTCGCTTTCGCCAAAAACGACCCGGTAGGAATCGGTGTCCGGGGGGAGAAACTCCTCCTTGGCGTTTCGCAGCGTCTGGATTCTGCGCTGAAAAAAAGCGCGGTTGATCTCTTCATCCTGAAAGCTTAAGACTCTGACCCTGATTTCCGAGTTTTTATTGTAATAGCCTGTTGCCAGAAAGCGGTTCTGCTGGTCATAAATCCCGCACACCGCTCCGTTGACCAGACCTTCGGATACTTTCACAATGCCCCGGGAGAATATCCAGGGATGTCCGGCCTGGAGGTTTTTCACCCGTTCGTTTTTAATAATAACCGGCAACTTAGGAGACATGCATCTTACTCGGACTCGGAAAAAACAATGGCCTGATAGATCTCCACTCTGGTTTTCGGGTTTTTCCAGGCATCGTCGGGCAGACCGGCCTTCTGACAGAGACTCTGGAGGAAGCTTTCCTTATCCGGCAACTGCTCCCAGACCTGGGGGAGGTAGGTTGCCCGGTGCCATCCCTGGCTCAGTATCACACCATCCACCCCCGGCCGCAATTGCCGCTTCAGGTCCTCGGCGTCAGAGAACTTGATTTGCCTGGGCAGAGTGAGGATGCTGATTTCTATCTCGATCTGATCCAGCTCACTCATGCTCAGCGGGGAAAATCTGGGATCGCGGAAGGCTGCATTGAAGGCATTTTCCTTCACGCAATCGCACAGCCGCTGTTCAGGAGAAATCGTGCCGATACAGCCGCGCAATTGTCCCTTCTTGTGGAGGGTGACAAAGCAGCCCCGCTTCTCCTGAAGATAGGGCGAAGGGTCCTCCGGAGAAGTCGACTTCTCCTTGCTCAGGGTATTCCTGATCACGCGGCGGGCAAGATCGAGCAGTGCCTTGCGGTCCGCCCCGGAAACGGCCTCCTGATGATGCCCTGTGTGCTCAGTGCCGAGAGTGTTCTTGCTTTGAGTTTCCCTGCCCTTCGCCGTTCCTCCCTCTCCTCCCCTGACAAAGGCGATGCTGGCATATCCCACTACCTGATCGGGAGGACCGGCCGTGTCTCCCGAATTCCGGTAGTCGATCAGTTTTCCCTGCCACCCCTTCTGGCGGGCAATCTCCATGAGGACCAGGACAGGGATTTTTCCGCAGGCCTCGCTTTCAGCCGTCTGGTCAAAATCCATGGCTGTAATGGCCCTGATGCAGCTTTCGTCAAGAAGCCTGGCCTTGTTATACGGATAATAATGCGAGAGATCGGAACTGGCCACGATCAGCGTGTCTTCACCGATATAGGGCAAGAGGACCTTGGCTATACGGCTGGGGTCAACCTGGCCGATAGTGATGGGAACCAGCTCGAAATTTTTCAGCCTCTCCTGGAGAAAAGGCAGTTGCACTTCAAGGGAGTGCTCCTTGTGATCCATCTCCGGCAGGGGGGAAAAAAGCTCATGCTGGCGCAGGGTGGCGGCTATGGGAGACAGGGGAATGTCCCCCAGGGGGGTGCGGTATGCATCGACATCCATGATTGATGCCCTGGCCGCGACTGACCGGTGGCTGGGTGCCAGGACGAAAACGGTTTTGGTGGCAGGGTCGATCTGCCGGTAGCCGGTGGCTGCCACTGGTCCTGAGTAGATATATCCGGCATGCGGAGCGATCAGCCCCATAATCCTGCCGGATACCGGGCTGCCTTTGCCCTCTTTCAGAAATTGCCGCACCACTCCGGCCAGCTTGATTTCTTCGGCAGGGTAGAACTGCCCCGCCACCGCCGGAAATCTTACCCGCTTTTTCTCCTTTTGGCCCGGCTCGTCCTTGGCCCAGCCGAAAGAACCCGGAAACATGACCAGAAGAAAAATCAAGAACAGATAAGCAATATTTTTCATAACCCTACCTCCTTTGTGGTAAAAAGAAGTCGCTCTTATGGGAAAGACGACACGGCGGTGTTGTATTTTTCCCGCAGAGACGCTGAGACGCAGAGGATATCATTTTCGGTCATTCTCTGCGCCCCTGCGTCTCTGCGGGAGATCATTCTTCTATCCTTAAATACGTACCATCGGATGTGTGCCATTGCCCACTCCCCATCCCCCTCACTCCCACCGTCCGCTCACTGGTTGCTTGCAGAACCGGCACTTGCCTTTCTCCAGGTTGAGGGATGCAAGGGTATATCCCTGGCGTTTGACCACCGTCTTCCTGCACCCTGGGCATATGACTTCCTCCCCCATTCCCGGCACATTGCCGATATATACATGGTGCAGCCCTTCCCTGATCCCGGCTTCCCTGGCCTTTTGGAGTATCTCCACGGGCGTGGGCGGCAGCTTGGCAAGCTTGTATTTGGGCGTGAACCGGGAAAAATGCAGGGGGCATTCCGGTCCGAGGTTTCGGGCGATCCATCCGCACATCCTTTTGATCATTTCCAGATCATCGGTGTAGGTGGGGATTACCAGGTTGATGATTTCCAGCCAGATACCCCGGCGGTGGAGGGTTTTTAAGGTATTGAGCACCGGCTCAAGATGCCCGCCGTTCAGCTTGCGGTAGATGTCATCGGAGAAGCTTTTCAGATTGATGCTTCCCGCATCAATGACCGTGCACAGACGATCCAGGGCGGGAGGCGATATATAACCGTTGCTGACGTAGATATTCTTAAGCCCCGCAGGCCGCGCCCTGGCCGAGATGTCAACCATATACTCATAGAACGTGGTTGCTTCCGAGTAGGTGTAAGCGAGGCTTTTGCAGTTGTATTGCAGGGCCATCCTGACTGCCTGGTCCGGAGGAAGATCGAGATTGCGGGTCTTATCCGGTGTGGTCTGGGAAATCTCCCAGTTCTGGCAATTCAGGCAATGGAAATTACACCCGGCCACAGCCAGGGAAAAGGCGAGGGATCCCGGATAAAAGTGCAGGAGCGGCTTTTTTTCCACCGGGTCCACGTTGACGGTGCAGGGATTGCCATAGGAGATGGAATAGAGCTTTCCGGACAGATTCACCCTGGTTTCGCACCTTCCCCGGCGGTCAGGTTTGATGAGACAGGTATTGGGACAGGTTTGGCACCTGACCTTTCCGCCGGTGAGTTTCTCGTAAAAATAGGCTTCCCGAAGGTGGGGGTCTTTGGGATCGAAGCCGGAGTCAGCCAGAGCCAGCCTTTCTAAGGCACTCCCCGGATAACCCCAGTGAGATAACCAAAACCATGCTCCGCAGGCCGCACACAGGCTGCCCTTGAGAAATTCCCGCCGGGTTCGATTCATCGTGATTTCCTCATCTTCACCAAGGCTGCCAGGCTGGCCGATTTAACCAGCGCTGCTGAAAGAAGTACACCCAGAATACCGAATCCGGGAAGTAAAAACAAGCTGGTCACCAGAGTCCCGCAGGATGCACCGGCCAGGTCCGCCAGGTAGAGCTTTCCGGTGATCCGGGGCACCTTTCCGATGAGCTGATGCGAAACAGCCACAAATTGCCAGCCGACAGCAAGGGCAGAGCCAAAGATGAGCACGGGAATGATACCGCACTGAACCACGGACAGGAGAACATCGGCCTGCAGGCTCCTGCCGAAAACAGCAAGCCCGCAGATGAGACTGACCAGGAGAATAAGAATGCTGTCCTGGACGAGCGTCTGTCCCACCGGATCCTTCCTCCACTTGCGTGCAGCCAGGGCACCTGCACCTAATCCTATCATAAAAAGCGTTATAAATAAAGAGATCCACAGATAAACATAACCGAAAATGGTCTGAAAGAGAAAAAGCAGGGATAATTCCAGAGAAATCCCCGTATAACCGGAAGAGAAAGTGACCAGGAGCAGTTTATCCCGCTGCCAGGCCACAAGAAGGCACAGGGCCAGCAAAACCGCGATTGCCGGAATCAGCCAGCTCATCCTTTCCGTCCCTCCGGTTTTTTTCAGCCACAGGTTCAAAAGATGCCGGAAAGCACGGGGTGAAAGATCGGTGTTGGGCTGGCTGTCCCCGCCGGTGACCAGACCCTTGAGCCGGTCCATCCGAAACGGGTCGGTCATCTCCGGCAGTTGATAGTCAACCAGCCAGCGGGTGCGGATGTTTCGCTCAGCCAGCCTTCCCCTGATATCCGGAGCACCGGAAGCACCGGAAGCACCAGGGCTGAGAGCAGGGGCAAGGGGGCAGGCAGAGGCAAGAAAATAGTGGGTTTCACCGGGAAAAAGAAGGATGTGGGCAAATACCTGGTCAAGGGCGGCATAGACAGAGCGGTTCAGGGCCAGCCCTTCGGCTTCGAGGTAGTTATCGGCTCCGGTCAGGGTAAAGAACACGACTCCCCGTGGGGTGAGGATGCTTCTGGCCTCCTGAAAAAACTCGCGGGTATAGAAGCGGTTATACTGGATATTTTCCGGTCCCGGCAGGTCAAGAACCAGACAATCATAGCGGATTGCCGCCCGGCGGGCTTTCTTGATAAAGAGCCTCCCGTCACCCACATGGGTATGGACGCGCG
The DNA here is from genome assembly GCA_040755755.1 of bacterium. Taxonomy (NCBI): domain Bacteria; species bacterium. Next base: position 129,614 of record JBFLZW010000049.1, read on the forward strand.
GGTTATCGAGGCTGCGGTGAATATGCCGGTCCATACGCAGGATGGCCGGATCGAGCTCCACATAGTCGATCCGGCCCGGATTGTGTTTCAGAATCTCGGCGATCGTGCCGAATACCCCGCCGCCGATCAACAGCACCCTGGCACCTTCTCCAACCTGGGCCAGGGGAATATGGGCCAGGGCCTCGGTGCGGTAATCATTGCTCGAAAAAAGCGGCAGGCCGTCCGAAAGGACATTCACCTGCTGACCGCTGCGGGTGATCGACAACTGGGCAAAGGGAGTATTCCTGTGAACAAGAATTTTCTGCCCCGGTACCTGCCAGGACAAGGTCGAGAAATTGAGCGGCAGGCTCACAGCTATGGCCAGAGCTGCCAGAGCCGGTACCAGCCACAGGCGGCGGGGAAAGCAAAAGAGCATGGTCACGCCAAGGTTCAGGAAACCGACAGCCATCAGCACTCCCCAGTGGGAGAAAAGATAGACGAACAGGAAGCTGAACACAAGCCCGCCCAGAACCTCTCCCCCAAGGTCGGTAAGATAAGCCGCTGATGGAGGATCATTCGAAGACAAAAGACCGGCCGCCAGAGGGATCAGACTTCCGGCAACAAGACCATAGGGCGTGAGAATCAGACCGCTGCCGATCATGGCCGTGCCAGCACCCAGCAATTCCCCCCGAACCCACAGCAGCGGCAGGGCCCTGAAGCCGACCAGTTGGAGAAAGGGAATCACCGCCAGGAGCAGGTGGCCTGAAAAGAGCAGGCGATAGGGGTTTTTCCCCCTGGCCATCAGGGCCCCCAGAAAGGCACCGGAAGCAGAGGATAGAAGCCATAAGCCCAGAATAAGGCCAATCACCAGCTCATTTCCACCAAAGGTTGAGATACCCTCCCGGATGAGAACCAATTGGGTCACGACAGAGGAAAAGCCAACTACGGCCAGCGAGATACCGGCTTTGGGAATTTTCGGCAGCGACATTGGTCAATGATAAGAGCAATTATTTAATGGTTGTGCGCTTGAAAATCAGTTACTCAGATTTTAGCCTCTTACGGTGGGAGTGGTCAATACTTTTCAGAAAAAATGCTTCTCGGAAAAAACACTTTTTTCTTGAGGGAACCGCTGCCGGAGCGGGGAGTGTAGAGGGGATGTAAGAGTAAGTGTAAGTATGATGTGAGTGTAATAGTACGGGTGGGCGATTTGCCGTTGCCAAAATCACCCACCCATCTCTACATGAAAAGGTTCCATTATTATTCCCCATATTTATGGGACACGGTTTTACTTGGTAATGTCAATCGAAAATTCCCCCACCGTGACAGCCGAAAATTCCCCCACCCCCAAATTATAAATTTATAAAATAGTTAACAAGTGAAATTAGTTGTTGAGATTGTGAATAGGGTGGAAACC
>JBFLZW010000050.1 GCA_040755755.1 bacterium
TGGCATGATAATCACTCCTTTCAGACCTTTTTTGATACCTCTTCTCTGGTACCAAGGATATTTTACCATGTCCGAACCTCTTTTTGTTTTCTATGTGGTCGCGTATTTATGGCGACCTGTACTAAGCGGGCAAAAGAAGCTAAAAAAAAGTTAATAGAAATTCTGGGTAAGGATACAGAATGCCTGCAATTAATTGATAAAAGCAAAAAGGTCGGAGATGAATCAGAACTATTGGAATTATACGAGACCTGTATTAAACGCGGATTAAAAGAACTTCCTGCCTCGCAAAGACGATATATTCAAGAAGGGTTCTATCAGCCATCAGAAAAGGGCAGAAAAGCCTATATCGAGACTATTCTCTCGAGACTGCCACATAAACAGGCTGCTTAATTATGAGGCAGCATATACACCTGGCAGCCGCTCTATTCCGCTTTAGCCTGCCGCCCTGGCAGATGCCGCTGCCTGGACGAGCGCACACCCAAGCAGGGCAAAACCTGCCCCCATGATAAAGGCGTATTGATAGCCCCATCTCTGCCATATCAGGCCAAAGATAAGGCTGGACGGTAACGAGGCAAGGCCGATTGCACCATGATAATAGCCGAATGCTTTTCCCCTCAAAGCCTGCGGAGCGAATGAGGCCACCAGAGCCCGCTCGGCAGGTTCAGTCAGGCCAAAGTAAAGGCCATAGAGCAGAAAGACCGTAATCAAAGCCATCCTGCCTTGTAAATAAGCAAACAGAAGATATATCCCGGCATAGTAAGCCCAGCCGGCAATAATCATGGATTTTCGGCCAAGGCTGTCGGAAAGTCTTCCTCCGGCGTAGGTTGAAGCCATTTTCACCACGTGGAATATCGCCCACAACACCGCAGCTCCTGCCGCTCCCACGCCGGCCATGTTGAGCCTGAGCAGGAGGAAGGCATCGGTGGAATTGCCAAGGGTAAAGGTGATGACTGCCAGGAGAAACAGCCTGAAACCGCTTCCCAAAGCAGCCCTTTGGTCAGTTTCCCCTTTGACCGGCCCCTTCTGGGGACTGGCCCCTCCAGGATCGGTTTCCTTCTCCCGGACGAAAAAGAGGATAATCACGATAACCATGACTGCGGGAAACGCGGACAGGAGAAACACCCATCGCAGCGAAAGCCCGAAACCCTTCAGCAGAAGGACTGCGGCCAGAGGACCAAAGACCGCACCAGCATGATCCATAGCCCGGTGAAAGCCGTAGGCCCGGCCCCTGAATCCGGACTCAGTGACCTCGGCAATCAGGGTGTCCCGCGGCGAGGTCCTGATACCTTTGCCCACTCTGTCCATGAATCTCAGGACAAGAACCACAGGCCAGGCCGTGGCCAGGCCGATGAGGGGGCGCACCGAAGAGGACAGGCTGTACCCGGCAAGAATGAAGGGCTTTTTCTTCCCTGACCTGTCCGTCAGGTAGCCTGAAACAATTTTGAGGATAGCGGCTGTGGCCTCGGCCACACCCTCGATGAGTCCAAGGCTGAAAGCTCCTGCTCCGAGCACCGAGGCAAGAAATACCGGCAGAAGAGGATAGATCATCTCACTTGAGAGGTCAGTAAAGAAACTGACCAGTCCAAGGGCGATAACGGTTGGCGGGATGTGCTCAGATTTCAATTGTTTCATATACCGTTCTCAAAATCTATCTCAAAAAAAGAAGCCAGAAAAATCACCCTCTCACCGCCACATTGACGAACCGCAGGAACGGGCGAAGCTGCCGGGTTCCTCCTCCTTCGGAGACAATCTGCATCACTTTACCCTCATCGAGAACAGCCGAGCCTCCAAGGTGAGTCACCGGGGTTCCCCGAAACACTTCGGCACACAGGGGAGTTGAGGGTCCAAGGATAAGTACGTGCCGGGGGGTGCCCAGCCCGTTCAGCACTTCTTCCAGGGTGTCATTTAAAATGGAGGTTGCCGTAATAATGGCCACCGTGCACTCCTGCAATATCTTCCTCCTGATTTCCGTTTCCTGATCTTCGGGCAGATGGACCAATGGCACACCCCGCATCGTCTCGTTCCGCTCGATGATGGACAGGGCGGCTCCGCTCTTCTCAATCCGCGAAACCAGGGGGGAGAAAAGGCCGATCATGGCCACCTTGTCCTGCGGGGTCAGATTGATCAGCCCAATGGCGTCATTCTCCTCATCGTCAGGAGAGGATGTCATGAGAGGCGGCCCCGGAGCGATGAGGGCATTGGCTGTGGCCAGTCCCAGGGCTTTTTCCAGGGGATTTTTCCCTTCGACCAGGCGACTTAACAGGACAGATACCGAAAGCCCGGCCAGGTGTCCGGCTTCAGCAAGGACTGAACAGCAGGGCGACAGCTCACTCCGAAGTACAGCGGCCAGCCCTATCCGCCGCTCGCCCTCGATCCTTACCCCCACGTAGCCGAGCCCTATTCTGACCTCTTCGACCCGCAGGTCCTCTCCTGCACTTGCGAGGTACTTATCAAGCCGACTGGCTATTTCTCCCGTTTTGATCATGGCAGATAATTCCTCCTTTTCCAGTAGCATATGTCAGTTTAAATCCTTTCTGGCTATTCTGTCAACGGTGATGCAGAGCAGGCAGATATTTTCTATATTTACTATTATTTCTTATGGTGCTGGAAGGGCTTTCAGGGGCCTTTCCAGAGGCAATATCAAGTGCTTACCAGGTGATCAGTCAGTACGAAAACTTGACGAATGCTGAAAGATTAAGTATGATATAAATAAAAATATGCCGATACCGGTACAGAGAGGTATTTACAACGAGCGAGCTTTTAAAAAGCCTAAATCAAGAATCGGATGAAGTATATCGAACAGCGGAAAGACTTAAAAACAAGGATAAGGAAGAAGCTCAAGCATTTAAAGCAGAAATCCAGGAATTTATTATAAAAGAGGCGAGAACAAAAAAGCTGTCTTCATTAAGAGCGAGATCATCTTTGTTCATCCTGGGTATATCTATAATTATTTCAAAACTTTATTCTGAAAATATGGCTATATTGACTTTAGGTATGGCAGCGCCTGTTGTCCTTGTCAATATAATTCTTATATTTAAATCAGAATCAAATATACTGATCAAATCAGAAGAATACAAAACCCGGCTTACCCACCTGAAAAAGCGGGATATATAACCCCTCTCAACGTTAACTTCTTAACGCGCACTCAAGATTAAGCTTTCCCCCCGCTCCCTTGCTGCATCCGGTGTTTTTACCTTTGATGAAGTATTGATTTAGGAACGAGAGTCAGGTATAATGATTGGATTAAAAGTCTGGCGAACACGAGATGAAATTCTCGGACGGATATACCATTTCCAGCCAAGCCCTTCGTTACAGCCACTACGGATGTGGGCGGTTCTTTAGCGGGAATACTTCCTTAAAATAACGTTTTGGCATAAATATCGGAATGAAATTTAAAGTCAAACTGAAAAATCAGGCCCATACTTTTTGTCAGGCATTCCGAGAAGCATGGTGTAAGGATTTCCCGAAAGATAGATACTGGTATGGAACAGGGCAATGAAATTTTCCGTAGGGCAGGGAAGACAGGTAAGAATCGGCAGGGGGGCTGTCACCTTTGTTGGCTTGACGCTTCTGATATTGCTTGCCATTCATATTTATGGTGCTCTCACTACGCCTCTTTACCTGGACGATCCGGAGGGGAAGATCATCGAAATCAAAAGGGGAATGAATATCAGTGAGATTTCTCTCCTTCTCAAAAAAGAGAAAGTTATTCGGGACGTCTGGTTATTTAAGCTGCTGACCAGGGTAAAGTATGGCATGGTGATCAAGGCGGGAGAATACCGGATGAATTCAACCATCAATATCCTGCAGCTTCTCGACATGCTTGAGCATGGCAAGGCTCTGTGCCATAAGGTCACGGTGCCGGAAGGGCGCACTATCCGGCAGATTGCTGAAATACTGGCAGAGCGCGGTATGGCTGACGCGGAAAAATTTATCGAGACAGCCAATGATCCGGCTCTGGCCAGGCAGCTTGGTATTCAGGCTGAAAGTCTGGAGGGGTATCTTTTTCCCGACACCTACTGCTTTACCAAAGGATTGCCTGAAAAATTGATTATCGAGGCCATGGTTCTCCGGTTTCACCAGGTTATTCCCAGGGAATGGGAAGAGCGGGCCAGGGAGATAGGATTTGATTTTCACCAGATTGTTACCCTGGCTTCGCTGATTGAAAAAGAGACTTCCTGCAAGGAAGAGAAACCTCTTGTGTCGGCTGCCTATCACAACCGGCTCCGGGACGGCATGCGCTTGCAGTGTGATCCGACCGTCATTTACTCACTGGCAAGCTTTGGCGGAACTCTGACCAAAGAGCACCTGTCGATTGATTCTCCCTACAATACCTACCGCATATACGGGCTTCCGCCCGGTCCTATTGCCAATCCCGGTAAAGATTCAATCTGGGCAGCCTTGCATCCTCTTAATATCGGGTATCGCTATTTTGTGTCAAAAAATAATGGAACTCATCAATTCTCTTTCACTTTAGAAGAGCATAATCGAGCTGTAGAAAAATATCAAAGGCGGAGGTAGTTTCATGAAGTTACGAATCGGGATTCCGAAAGGGAGCTTACAGGAAGCGACAATTGCCCTGTTTCGGAAGGCGGGATACCATATATCGGTAAGTCAAAGGTCATATTATCCGGTAATTAACGATTATCAGATGGAAGCCATGCTTATCCGGGCTCAGGAGATGGCCATTTACGTCCAAAACGGGGTCCTGGATGTCGGATTGACCGGCAAAGACTGGATACTGGAGCAGAACGCCGATGTACACGAGGTTGCCGAGCTGATTTACGGCAAGGAAGGTCTGGCTCCGGTCAAGTGGGTATTGGCTGTCCCGAATGATTCCGATATCCGGAGCATCCAGGATCTGGAAGGAAAGAGAATCTCCACGGAGCTGGTCAACTTTACCCGGAATTACCTCCGGAAAGCGGGAGTCAATGCCGAAGTTCTTTTTTCCTGGGGAGCTACGGAGATCAAGGCCCCGACCCTGGCCGATGCCATTGTCGAGTTGACCGAGACCGGCAGCACGCTGCGGGCCAATAATCTTCGCATTGTCGAGACCCTGATGGAATCCACCACCCGGCTGATTGCCAATAAATCTGCCTGGAACAACAACTGGAAACGGGAGAAAATCGAAAATCTGGCCTGCCTGCTCCGGGGATCGCTCCTGGCTGAAGAAAAGGTCGGCCTCAAAATGAATATTACCCAGAAGGATCTGGACCGCATCGTTGCCCTGCTTCCAGCCATGCACACTCCGACCATATCGACTCTGGTGGATAAAGAATGGGTAGCCCTGGAAGTGGTCATCGATGAAAAAGTCGTGCGCGACATCATTCCGGAACTGAAAAAAGCCGGAGCTACCGGGATTGTCGAATATCCCTTAAGCAAGGTGATTCCGTAAGGCCATGCGAGAAAAGATTCTCATTGCCGAAAGTAATCCCCGGTTTCTGGGCAAGCTTTCAACCATTCTGATTCAGAATAACTATCAGATCATTGCCGCCTCGAAGCAGGATGAGTTGCTTGAGCATGTTCAGAAAGACTCCCCGGATCTTCTTCTCTGGAGCTATTCCATTCCCTTTCTGGATGATCCCGGCCTTCTGAAAAGCCTGCATCAGAACCATGAAAATACATCGATTGTTTTTCTGGTCAATCAGGAAAATGAATCCCGGATCAGGGATCTCATCTGCGACGGAGCGGATGACTATCTGGTTGAACCCTTCGACGATTCCCAGGTTCTGGCCGTTGTCGGCAATGCCCTGAAGTTTCGCCAGATCAAACTCAGAAACAAGATGATCTGCCAGGAACTGGTCAACGCCAATCAGAGGCTGTCCATCAAGACCCGGCAGTTTCAGGAACTGGTGGATTTTCATAACAGTATCCTGGAAAATATCAATGTCGGCATCTTTACCATTGATTCCCGGTTTGCGGTCACGAGCTGGAATAAAAAGATTCAGGAATTGACCGGCATTTCCCGGGAAAACGCTCTGGAGAAAAACATCTTCTCCCTGTTTCCGGTTTTGCGCGAGGATAACCTCCACCAGCGGATATCTCAGGTTGTGCATCATGGAGGAACCACGGAACTGGGCCATATCTACAGCCTCAATCCGCTGGGCGAGCATGTATGCTGTGCCTATAAAATTTCTCCTATCCGCAAGAATGGAGAGATTCTGGGTGCGGTTCTCCTGGTGGATGATATTACCCAGAAGATCAACCTGCAGCAGGAGCTTAACAAGACGCAGCGGTACTTGAGCCATCTGGTGGAAAACTCTACGGATGCCATCATCAGCTTCGATCTGGACGGAGTGATCGTCACCTGGAACCAGGGAGCGGAGGCCATATACGGATACTCTGATAAAGAGGCGATCGGCAGGAAATGGGACATCCTCGTCCCCGCTCATCACCATGATGAGGTGGGCCACCTCTTCAAATGCGTCAAAGAGAACAGCTCGGTCAAGAACCTGGAATTATCGATGATCAACCGGAAGGGGAAAGAAATTCCCGTTACCATGAGTCTGTCCCTGATCAAGGACCCTCATGGTCATATCTTCGGATTATCCTGTATCTCCAGAGATCAGTCTGAAAAGCGCGACCTTCAGAACCAGCTCATCCACACGCAGAAAATGGCTTCTCTGGGAAGCATGGCCGCAGGTATGGCTCATGACATCAATAATCCCCTGGCTTCAATACTCGCCTATGCCGAACTGCTGGTCAACAAGACGGAAAAAATCGGTTTTACCGAGCTGACCGGTCATCTGCTGCAGGTTGAGGAAGATGTCGAGCGGATCGGCAGCATGATCAGGAAAATGCTCTGGTACTCAAAACCATCTCCTCCTCAGCTCAGCCAGGCCAACGTCAACGAGCAGTTGAACAGAGCCGTGGAATTTGCCAATTTTCAAACCCCTCTGCGGGATATCAAGGTAGTTCGGGAATATGATCCGAATCTGCCGGATACCCTTATGAATACTAGAGAGATAGTCCAGGCCTTTGTCAATCTCATTACCAATGCCGTAAAAGCCATGCCGAATAATCAGGGGACCCTGACGCTCAAAACCTTCCAGCGGCATAACATGACTAATGGAGCTGATGAGATCGTGATCATGGTCAGTGATACCGGCATCGGCATTCCTGAAGAGAACCTTGGCAAAATATTCCAATACTGCTTCACCACCGGCGAAAGCACCGGCAAGGGAAACGGCCTCGGTTTATATGTAGTCAGAGCCATTGTCGAAGAAAACGGGGGCAATATCCAGGTGCAGAGCAAAGTAAATGAAGGGACGACCTTTACCATAACCCTGCCCATAAAAACCGATGGAAAATCCAATCCGTTTCTTCAATGAAAGTGGTCAGTGGCCAGTGGTCAGTAAAAACGGTGGTCAGAAAAAGAGCTGATAACTTCAAACTGATAACTTCTTTAATATCGAGGATACCTGCATTATGAAGATAGCCATTGCCGAAAGACTGAATCAGCTTCCTCCCTATTTATTTGCCAAAATCGACGCTTTGAAGGTGGAAGCCATAAAAAATGGGGTGGATATTATCGATCTTGGAATCGGAGACCCTGACCAGCCAACCCCTCTCCATATCCGGGAGAAAATGAAAGAGGCCGTGGAAGACCGGGCCAATCACCGCTACCCGTCCTATCAGGGCCTGCGCGACTTCAGAGAGGCTGTAGCCCGGTGGTACCAGAGGAGATTCGGGGTCGATCTTGATCCTGATACCGAGGTGCTCTCGCTGATCGGATCCAAGGAAGGGATCGCGCATGTTCCGCTGGCCTTTCTCAATCCCGGCGATGTCTGCCTGGTTCCCGATCCGGGTTATCCCGTTTATCAGGCGGGGACTACCCTGGCCGGAGGGATCGTTCATCGCATGCCCCTCCTGCCGGAGAACGGATTTCTCCCGGATCTGACAAAAATCTCTGATCCCACGGTGCTGCAAAAAGCCCGGCTGTTCTTTATCAACTATCCGAACAACCCCACTGCAGCCACAGCCGAGCCGGGATTTTTCCGGCAGGTAATCGACTTTGCCCGAAAGCATAATATCATCGTCTGCCATGACAATGCCTATTCCGAAATTGCTTACGACGGCTATCAGGCCCCGAGCTTCCTTCAGATCGAGGGGGCCAAAGAGGTGGGAATCGAGTTTCATTCCCTGTCCAAAACCTATAACATGACCGGCTGGCGCATCGGTTTTGCCGCAGGCAATGCCGAAATCATTGCCGCTTTGGGCAAGGTTAAAACCAATATCGATTCGGGAATTTTTCAGGCTGTCCAGAGGGCCGGTATCGCAGCCATGAACATGGACCAGGAATGCGTCCGCGATATGTGCAGGCTCTATCAGGAGCGCCGTGATGTCCTCTGCCAGGGGCTCGAATCTCTTGGGTTTACCGTAGTGCGACCCAGGGCGACCTTTTATCTCTGGATCAAGGTCCCCGCAGGCACCACCTCCGAAGCCTTAACCCTGCGGCTTCTCAGGGAGGCGGGAATCATCTGCACACCGGGTACAGGATTCGGCACCTATGGCGAGGGATTTATCCGCATGGCCCTGACCATCCCCAAAGAGCGAATGGCCGAGGCCGTGGACCGGATGAGAAAGGTTTTGTGAGCATCTGCAAGTACCCAGCCTGAAGGGCAATGCCATTAAGTTAAGAGGCAGCGGAGTTCATGCCCAAAGCTCAGGGCACTGTTTTTTCCCCTCTCCCCTGGAGGGAGAGGACTGGGGTGACGTCCACAGTATTTACCGCGCCGTGTACTTCATAAAAACCAGGGAGAAAAATCATGGCCGCTGAGGTCTATCTGGGTCTTGGCTCCAACATTGAACCCCGGATTCTCCACTGCTATCAGGCTATATATCAGCTTCAGCGATCATCTTCTGGTTCTGTGGTCGAGCGATCCTCATTTTATGAGACCGAACCCTATGGGTATGAGAAGCAGGACTGGTTTATTAACCTGGTCCTGAAAATCCGGACCGAGCTCTCCCCGCATAGTCTGCTGAACCTGACTCAGCAAATAGAGAAAAGTCTGGGCAGGGAGATCAATTTCAGGTGGGGTCCAAGGGTCATCGATATCGACATTCTCCTCTATGAGGATGAGCAGATTGAGGAAAAAGACCTGGTAATTCCCCATCCACTGCTGCACCTTCGCAAATTTGTTCTTTATCCCCTGGCCGAAATCGCGCCGGATCTGGAGCATCCGGCGATTGGCAAGACCGTGAGGGAGCTTCTTCAAACCTGTCCTGACCAGAAGAAGGTTAGAAACCTTGAGCACCGAGAAAGCCGGTGAGGAGCCAGGAGTCGGAATGGATCGACAAGAGGCTTCCAGCAGCTTACTGACTTCTTCAAGTTGACCCATCAAGGTTGAAGTATCCCCATATTCCCCTTTGTGCCTGGTTCTGTGCCTGAGTAGATACCTCTGCTGCAACCCCGGCTGATATCCCTTGACATATTTTTTCGGTTTATGGTAGCATAAGTGCTGGTAAATTATGCCCTTTTGATGGTCCGCTGATTGTATTGTCGGTCCACTGGTTATGGTGGCATACCGTGGCAATCCACTGATCAACGATCAACAGCAGTATATTCCCTCAGGGAGAATTTCATGAGAAAGGAAAAGATAATCCTTCTTTTTGGCCTTGCCCTGCTGCTCTTCCTTGTTTTGGGAAAGGCAGCCGACATCTATGGAGAGTTGTTGTGGTTTCAAGGGCTTGGTTACAGTTCGGTATTCTGGACCATCCTGCTTACCAAGGGATTGACGGCCATTGCTCTGGGAACATTGTTCTTCCTGGTGGCGGGGCTTAACCTGTATCTGGCCCGAAAAACCGGGCCTTCAAAAAAACAGTGGGAGCTTTCCGTCCGGCGGCAGGGCATGGGAGGAGTGGAAACCATCCCCATCAGGCCTGAATACGTTAACCGGCTTCTGTTGCTCGGCTGCCTGGTTCTCAGTGTATTTATGGGTATATGGCCGGCAGGGATGAAGTGGGACGAATTTCTCCGGTTCTGGTATCAGACCCCTTTTTCCCGTCTTGACCCGATCTTTCACCGGGATATCGGATATTTTGTCTTTTCTTATCCGGTCATGGTGTTCATGCAAAAATGGCTTTTTTATACCCTGCTGATAACCACTGGACTGGTTGGCTATATCTATTCGAAAGATGGGGAGATACGGCTCAAGTTGGCTGACTTCATGTTTACCCGCAGGGCCAAGGCCCACCTGTCGGTTTTAGCCAGTCTTCTTCTGCTGCTCTTTGCCTGGGACAAGCGGCTCAAAATGCTGGGGCTGCTCTATTCATCGAGGGGCGTGGTCTTCGGTGCCAGCTATACGGATATGCACGCTCAGTTGATAGCCTACTGGATCCTGTTCATCATTGCCGGGGTGTGTGCCTTTTTATTCTGGATCAATATCTCCTCAAGGGGGTGGAAGTGGCCCCTGATCGGTCTGGCCAGTTTGTTTGTCCTTTCTATCCTGGTGAATGAGCTCTACCCCTGGGCACTCCAGCAGTTTATCGTCGAACCTAATGAACTGGCCAAGGAACGGCCGTATATTCAGCACAATATTCAGTATACCCGCCTGGGATATAACCTCGATAAAATCGAGGAGAAAAATTTTCAGGCCCTTACCAACCTGAGCCTGGCGGATATCCAAAAAAATGCTCTTACGCTCAGGAATGTCAAGCTGTGGGATAAAAAACCCCTGAAACAAACCTACAGCGAGCTTCAGGAGATGCGGCTGTACTACAATTTTATCAATGTGGACGAGGACAGGTATATTCTCAATGGAGAACATACCCAGGTTATGCTCTCTCCCCGGGAGCTTAATCAAAGTCAGTTGCCCGAACAGGCCAGGACCTGGGAAAACGAACACTTTAAATACACGCACGGCTACGGACTCTGCATGAGCCCGGTTAACAGCGTGACCGAAAAGGGATTGCCCAATCTGGTAATCAAGAATATTCCTCCGGTCAGCGAGGTGGACCTGAAAGTCAGGCGGCCCGAGGTGTATTATGGAGAGCGGGCCAATGATTTTGTGATCGTCAATACGGCCAGTCCCGAGTTTGACTATCCCAGGGGAGACACCAATGTCTATACCAATTACCAGGGAAAGGGCGGGGTGAGGGTTGGATCATATCTTCACCGGCTGATTTTTTCCCTGAAGTTTTCAGACTTTAAAATCCTCCTTACCAGTTATGTCAAACCTGAGAGCCGCATTATGTTTCACCGCGAAATCAGGGATATGGTCAGGACCCTGGCGCCCTTTTTGATCTATGATCGGGACCCTTATCCGGTAGTCTCATCAGCCGATGGGCATATATACTGGATTCAGGATGCCTACACGACCACGGACAAATATCCCTATTCCGAGCAATCCATGCTGGTTTCGGCTGATGACAGCCTGCCCCTCCAGGGAGGAGGACCGCTGCCGATGCTTTTGTCCGGTCGGCAGCCCGGAGCTGGAATAATCAATTACATCCGGAATTCGGTCAAGGTGGTAATCGATGCCTATGATGGGACGGCGATTTATTATGTGGTCGATCAGGAAGATCCGATCATTCAAACTTATCAGAAGATGTTTCCTGCGCTGTTCCGGCCTTTTTCCGAAATGCCGCAGGATTTGCGGTCCCATATCCGGTATCCCAAGGATTTATTTGAGATTCAGGCCAATATGTATCAGCTCTACCACATGCAGGATGCCCAGGTATTCTACAATAAGGAAGACCAGTGGGATTTGCCGAGGCAAAAAGGACTCTCAGATCAGGAAGAGTCTCCCATGGAAGGGTACTACCTGACCATGCGCCTGCCGGAGCAGGAAAAAGAGGAATTCCTCCTGATGGTGCCCTTTACCCCGAATAATAAAAGCAACATGATTGCCTGGATATGTGCCCGGTGTGATGGTCCTGATTACGGGAAACTGCTGGTCTATAAGTTCCCCAAGGAAAAGCTCATTTACGGTCCCCGTCAGGTCGAGGCCCGGATCGATCAGCAGACGGAGATTTCCCGTGAGCTGACCCTGTGGAGTCAGCAGGGCTCGCAGGTCTTTCGGGGAGACCTTCTGGTCATCCCCATTGAGCGGGCAATCCTCTATATCGAGCCGGTGTATCTGGTGGCCGCAGGGGAAAGCCAGTTGCCTGAATTAAAGCGGGTGATCGTGGCCTATGGAGATAAGATCGAGATGAAGCCAACGCTGCCGGAAGCCATGCAGGCGGTCTTTGGCCAGGAGATGGCAGAAGCCGCTCCGCCGCCGCCTCCCCCGGCCCAGCAGCGTGAACCGGCGCAGATACCGGGCGGCGGAGCACAGTCACTGAACGATCTGGCCAGGCAGGCTGATCAGTATTTCCAGAAAGCCCTGGAGAGCCTGCGAAACGGAAACTGGGCACAGTATGGCCAGTATCAGGATGATCTGGGAAAAGTCATTCAGGAATTACTCAAAGCTTCAGAGGGAAAATGAAAAGAAGAAAAACCTTACCTGCATTACCTACACTACGCATGGCTGTTGCAGGCATTGTTCTGGCCGCCATATTCGGCCTTGGAGGATGCCAGGGGATGAAAGCCCGTTTGCAGGAGGCGGAGAACCACTACGAATACGGCCTGCTCTACCTTCGGAATGGAAAATATAACCTGGCCTTTGGTGAATTCCAGAAGGCCAGGGAGCTCAATCCGAAAGACCCGCGGGTATATAACGGGCTGGGATTGACCTATTATTTCCAGGGGAAATTCTCCGCGGCTATCCAGGAATACCATAAAGCGATCAGGCTGAGCCCGGAGTATCCGGAAGCCTATAACAACCTGGCTGCCGCTCTGGGCAAGGAGGAGCGGTGGTCTGAGGTCATCCGCTATGCTGACAGGGCGCTGGCGATCCCTTCGTATACGACGCCCGAATTGGCACACTTTAATAAAGGATTAGCCTATTATCGCCGCGGGGAATACGAAAAAGCCAGGACTGAATTTGAAACCTCACTGGAATTGGATGCAAACTATGCCGATACGCACTTTCATCTGGGTTTGACTCTGCTTGCGCTGAAACAGCATGCATCTGCCGTAAAATCCTTTCAGAAAGCTCTGGAACTGCTCTCTATGGCTGAGGAGAGCCAGAACGATGCTCTCGCTGTCGAGTGCCGCTACCACCTGGCTTTAGCCTATTTTCAGAGTGGACAGAGCGATCTGGCAGCCAGAGAATTCCAAAAGGTTATTGATCTTGCTCCGGACAGTGGCCGGGCTGGGGAGGCTCGAGGGTATCTTGGCAGGCTGAAGATGAAGTAAAGACAAAATACAAAGGTAAAGGCAAAGGGCACCACTCAAGACACAGAGGCACAGAGAAAAACAATGGAACTTAAACCAACAAGCTGGTTTCAGCGGCTGCGGCAGGGCCTGGCGAAAACCCATAATACCCTTATGGGCGGCATCAACAGGCTGCTTCGTGGCAAGACTGCGGTTGATGAGGAATTATTTGAAGAGCTTGAGGAAGTTTTAATCCTGGCTGACCTTGGCTTTCAAACCTCTCATGAGGTGGTGGATCGGCTGCGGGATAAGGCCCGGCGGCAAAAAATCACCGAGGCTTCGATGCTCCGGTCAGTCCTGCAGGCGGAGCTTCTGGAAATAGTAAAACCGTTTCAATCTCCCCTGGATATTTCCGCACACGCTCCCTTTATCATGATGGTGCTGGGAGTCAACGGTGTTGGAAAAACCACGACCATTGGCAAATTGGCTGCCCGCTATACCCGGCAGGGGAAGAAGGTGCTCCTGACCGCGGGGGATACCTTCAGGGCTGCGGCTATTGAGCAGCTCGAAATCTGGGGTCAGCGGGCAGGGTGTAGCGGAGTGATCAAACACCAGTCCGGTTCGGATCCTTCAGCCGTGGTTTATGATGCCATTCAGGCTGCCCGGTCACGAAACATGGATTTAGTGATTATCGATACCGCAGGCAGGCTGCACACCAAAGACCACCTGGTGGCTGAGCTGCAAAAGATGAAACGGGTAATCTCCCGGGAAATGCCGGAGGCTCCGCATGAAATCCTTCTGGTACTGGACGCTACCACAGGTCAGAATGCGCTCCAGCAGGCCCGGCAATTCAATGAGGCGCTTCAGGGAATCACCGGCCTTGCGCTGACCAAACTGGATGGCACAGCCAAGGGAGGCATCATTTTCAGCATCGTTCATGAGCTGTCCATACCGGTCAGGCTGATCGGTGTGGGTGAAAGCGTCGAGGATCTTCGCGATTTTGAGGCCGATGAATTCATCGCTGCCTTGTTTGAAACCGCTGAGGAAGATTGAAATATGGATAGAGAATACATGAATCAGGTTTTTAAACTGGCTGCTCAGGGCAAGGGAAGAACTTCCCCCAATCCGATGGTAGGGGCTATTATTGTCAAGAATGACAAGATCGTGGGGCAGGGATACCATGAGCGGTACGGGGCTCCCCATGCGGAAATCCGGGCACTTCAGGACGCCGGAGAAAATGCCCGGGGCGCTACCCTCTACATTAACCTTGAGCCCTGCTGTCACCAGGGGCAGACGCCGCCCTGCATCCCTGAAATCGTCCGCGCCGGTATCCAGCGGGTCGTGGTGGCTACCAAAGATCCGAATCCCCTGGTAAACGGGCAGGGGATCAGAGAGCTGAAAATGCAGGGGATCGAGGTCAAGACCGGCGTTCTGGAAAGCGCTGCCCGAAAGTTCAACGAATACTTTTTTAAGTATATCAGGACCAAGACCCCCTTTGTTATCCTGAAAATGGGCATGAGCCTCGATGGGAAAATGGCCACCAAGACCGGTGACTCCCGGTGGATAACCAGCGCGCTGCTGCGGGGCTTTGTCCATCAACTGCGCAACGAGATCGATGCCACCCTGGTGGGTATCGGGACGGTGATTCGCGACAACCCCCGTCTGACCACGCGGCTCAAAGATGAACCGGGCAGGGATCCCAAAAGGATCGTGGTCGACAGTCTCCTGCGGATCCCGTTAAAGGCCCGGATATTTACCCAGCAGTCGGAGGCCGAAAATATCATCGTCACCACGATCAATGCACCGGTAGAACGGGTCAAGGAGCTGGAAAAGACGGGTGCCCGGATAATTTTTGTGAAAACCATGGGCAAGAATATGGTGGATATGAAGGATATGGTTGTCAAGCTGGGGCAGTTGCAGATCACTTCGCTCATGATCGAGGGAGGAGCCAGTATTAACGGTTCTGCCATCCAGGCGGGGATCGTCGATAAGGTGATCATGTTTATCGCACCCAAGATTATCGGAGGCGCCGCTGCCCCAAGCACCATCGGAGGTGACGGGGTGGCCAGGGTAGATGATGCCATTAAGCTGAATAACATCAAAACCAAACGCTTTGGTAACGATCTGATGATTGAAGGATATGTCGAGAAGCCGCCTTCAGCCTGCATCTGGTCTCCCTTTGGATGCAGCGGGGAATAGCGGAAAGGGGGCTTTTGAGGTTTTTTTGTGTTTACCGGTATCGTTGAAGAAGTGGGAACGGTTGCCAGTGTGCACCGCACGGGAGAGATTATCAAGGTCAGGGTCAGGACCTCACAGGTTGACAGTACAGACCGGATCGGGGACAGCATTTGTATTAACGGCGTCTGCCTGACGGTGGTTTCTCTGACTGACCAGAGCCTTGAATTTGATCTTTCGCTGGAAACGGCCAGGACAACGACCCTTGGCAGTTTGCGGGTCTCGGACCGGGTCAATATGGAACGGGCACTGCGGTTGAGTGATCGCCTGGGAGGGCATCTTCTTTCCGGCCATATCGACGGTGTCGGATACATCAGAAAGCTCTCGAAAAACGGCTGGCATTACCTGCTGGGAGTGGCCCCCCCAAAGAGTGCTTCCTGCTACCTGGTTGACAAGGGATCGATCGGTCTTGACGGAATCAGCCTGACGGTTGCTTCCCTGGAAGATGGGCTGGTGTGGGTATCCGTCATCCCCCATACCGCTGAAGTAACCACCTTGAAAGAAAAGAAAACGGGTGATGCGGTCAATGTGGAAGCAGACCTTCTGGCTAAATATGTTCATCGTCTCCTGACTGCTCATCCCCTGTCTCAAGCTGCCGGTTCCCCGGAAAATTCCACGCTGGGAAAAGAATTTTTAGCCAAACATGGGTTTTTATCATAATAACAAGAATTCAGGAGTCAGGAGCCAGGAGTCAGAATAAAAACCTTCTGAATTCCGCCTTCTGAATTCTGACTCCTCGATTGTTTTGAGGGAAATATCTTATGTGCTTTAGTACGATTCCAGACGCCCTGGAAGATCTTCGCCAGGGCAAAATGCTCATTGTTATCGATGACGAGGACCGGGAGAATGAAGGGGACCTCACCGTTGCCGCTGAAAAGGTCACGCCGCAGATCATCAACTTTATGGCCCAGTATGGCCGCGGGCTGATCTGCCTGCCCATGACCGGCCAGAGGCTGGATGAGCTGAAAATCCCGATGATGGTTCAGGAGAACACCTCATCCTTCGAGACGGCCTTCACGGTTTCGATCGAGGCCAAACATCAGACTACTACCGGGATCAGCGCCGCAGACCGGGCGGCAACTGTTTTAGCGGCCATTGATCCGAAAACACGGCCAGAAGACCTGGCCCGGCCTGGTCACATGTTCCCGCTGCGGGCCAAAGAGGGCGGGGTTCTGGCACGGACCGGACAAACCGAAGCAGCCGTGGATCTGTCCCGTCTGGCCGGTTTATACCCGGCAGGGGTTATCTGTGAAATCATGAATCCTGACGGCACCATGGCCAGACTTCCTTCTCTGATCGAATTCTCGAAGAAGCATGACATCAGGCTGATTACCATTAAAGACCTGATTACCTACCGGCTGCAAACGGAAAAGCTGATTCTGCGGGCTGCATCTTTCTCCCTGCCCACCCTGTACGGTATATTTCAATCTATCGCCTATCAGAGCAGTATCGACCGGCAGGTTCACATCGCCCTGACCATGGGGACATGGTCTGCCGACGAGGAAGTGCTCGTGCGGGTCCATTCGGAATGCCTGACCGGCGATGCACTGGGATCGCTGCGGTGCGATTGCGGGGCACAGCTCAAAAGAGCCATGGAAATGATCGCTCAGCGGGGAAAGGGGGTCATCCTCTACCTGCACCAGGAAGGCCGGGGTATCGGCCTGCTGAACAAACTGCGGGCTTACGAGCTTCAGGATGGAGGCAAGGACACGGTCGAGGCCAACGAAGCCCTTGGGTTTAAGGCAGACCTTCGCGAATATGGAGTGGGTGCCCAGGTGCTGGCTGATCTGGGGCTGAAAAAGATCCAGCTCCTGACCAATAACCCGCGCAAAATCGTCGGCCTGGAAGGGTACGGCCTTCAGGTGACCCGCCGGATACCGATTGAAGTCGAGCCCTGTCAGAACAATGCTCATTATCTGAAAACCAAAAAAAACAAGCTTGGTCACCTGCTGACCATTGAGGAGAAAATGTAATGCCCAAAATTGTGGAAGGGGACCTGAGCGCGGAAGGTATCCGCTTTGGTATCATTGTCAGCCGCTTCAACGACTTTATTACCGACCGGCTGCTGGCTGGTGCTTTGGATGCACTCCTGCGGCACGGAGCAGACGAAGATAATATAGAGGTTATTAAAGTACCGGGCTCTTTCGAGATCCCGTATGCGGCTCTCAAAGTCGCCCAGAAGAAGCGGTATGAGGCGGTCATCTGCCTGGGTGCGGTGATCCGGGGTGATACGCCGCATTTTGAGTATATCAGTGCAGAGGTGGCCAAGGGCATCGCCAAAGTATCCCTGGATACCGGAGTGCCGGTAATGTTCGGAGTTGTCACCACTGACACGATTGAACAGGCCATTGAACGGGCAGGTACGAAAGCAGGCAACAAGGGCTTCCAGGCAGCCATGTGCGCCATTGAGATGGCCAGGCTGTATCGGAAACTGGCCGAAAAGGAGAGTGAGTAAATTCTGATGGGTAAGAGGCGGCTGGCACGAGAATTTGCCCTCCAGATTCTTTTTCAGTTGGACATCACCAGAGACCCTCTTCAGGAAGGAATTGAGTTGTTTTGGGCTGCCCGTGATCAGTCCCCCGAAGTCAAGGAGTTTGCCAATCAACTGGCCACTGGGACCCTGGAGCATCTGGCCTTTATCGATCAGTGCATCTGCCGGTATTCGGAAAAATGGACAATCACCCGGATGCCTACAGTGGACCGTAATGTCCTGCGGCTGGCTACCTATGAGATTTTGTTCCTGCCGGAAATTCCGGACAGGGTCAGCATCAACGAGGCGCTGGAGATCGCCAGAGATTATGGAACGGATGAATCGGTGCCCTTTGTCAACGGCATCCTGGACAAGATCGCCAGGGATAAGGATGAGTTGTTATCTTCTCCGGGCTTGCCCCGGGACAGGGGGCCGAAGCCGGAGTAAGAGAGGTTCGGAAGGGTGAAATACCTTATTTTTTCCGATGTCCACGGAAATCTTGAGGCTCTGGAAGCCCTGCTGACCGAGGTTGCCAGGGAGCAGCCGGATCGGATATTCTTTCTGGGCGACGCGGTCGGGTATGGAGCCAATCCATCCGAGTGCCTGCACCAGATCGCAGAGACCGCTGACCTTATGCTGGCAGGAAATCATGATTATGCTGCCGCGGGGCTCACTTCCCCGGAATTCTTCAATCCCCTGGCCAGGGAAGCCATATTCTGGACACAGTCACAGTTAACGCCTGAGGAGAAGCTGTATCTCGGAAGCCTGCCGGTCATTCTTCAGTTTCCCCAGATGTGTCTGGTCCACTCCACTCCCCGCAAGCCGGCCGAATGGCATTACATTTTTTCTGAGGATGATGCAGCCGAAAATTTCCCCTGTTTTTCCTCTGCCCTCTGCTTTATCGGACATTCCCATCAGGTGCAGATCATAACCACTGACGGGTTCGGGAATTATTGGCGAAGCTCAGGCGAGAGTATCGTGCTGGAGGAAGGCCACCGCTCTATTATCAATGTCGGCAGTGCAGGACAGCCCCGCGATTATGATCCGCGGGGTGCTTACTGCATTTATGAAGAAGATGAGCATAAAAAGCAGATTCAAATCCGCCGGTTCGAATACGACATTCCCAAAGCCCAGCACAAGATCATTCAGGCCGGGCTCCCTTATCCCCTGGCTGAACGGTTATCCTTTGGGGCATGATCAGGTCCCTTTGGTAAATTTCAATTAACGGGAAATAATCTCCTTCAATAGCTTCTTTTTGTTGACAGCGGTTCTTTATTTAAATACAATTATTGCTACCTTCTCGGGCTTTGAGCATTTCTCTTTTTGACCTCATTCCAGGAATATTTAATTGAGTTTTGTCTTGCGCAGGGGGGTAATGGATGTATAAGATTTTATTGGTTGATGATAACGATTCGATCCAAAAAACGTATCAGAGCCTCCTCGAGGCGCACGGTTTTACCGTCATTACGGCTGCAAGTCCAAAAGAAGGATTACAGATCCTCACCGAGGAGCAGGATCCGTTTGTCATTATTACCGACATCAAATTTCCTTCCGGCATGGATGGCTTTGAGTTTATCCGCTGGATTAAAAAGACCCATCCCAACCATGAGGTTGTGGTCATTTCCGGATATGCGACCATGGATCTGGCGATCGACGCCATCCGGCTCGATGCTTCTGATTTTATTCCCAAACCCTGTGAAATAAACCTGCTGCTGTTAGCTATCAAGCGGGCTTCCCAAAAAATCGAGATGCGCCAGACGATCAGGGAATACACGGATAGTCTGGAATATATGGTCCAAAAAAGGACCGAGGAAATCAAGCGGATTGAAGGACAGCTTGTGCAGACAGCCAAACTGTCAGCTATGGGAGAGCTGGCTGCCAGCGTTTGCCATGAGCTGCGGCAGCCCCTGTGCGGTATTATGGGCTTCGGGTACCTGGCCGAGAGAGAGCTTGGCGAAGACAGCCCGGCCAGGCCCTATTTACGGAAACTGGATGAGCAGTGTGAGCGGATGCAGCAGATCATCGAAAACCTTCGCGCCTTTTCCCGGCAGTCCGATGCTACCCTGGAGCTTATCAACATTCATGATCCTCTGGAAGATGCCATTTCGCTTTTCCGCCATCAACTGAGAAGCCGGGGCATTGAGCTGGAAGAGGACCTGCCTACCAATCTGCCTCCTGTCCTGGGAAACAGGACAAAATTACAGCAGGTGTTTGTCAACCTTATTTCCAATGCCCGGGACGCCCTCGATGCCCGGAATGGGCATTGCCAGAAGAAAATTTCCGTCCGCTGCGAGGCAGACGATGAAAATAGAAATATCCGCGTTTGGGTTATCGATAACGGGATCGGTATCGATGAGAGCATTAAATCCCGGATCTTTGACCCCTTCTTCAGCATCAAGTCGGTCGAGAAGGGAACCGGCCTCGGGCTTTCCATTGCCCGGACGATTATCTCCGACCATAACGGCGAGATCAATTTTTTCAGCAATCCGGGAGAAGGAACCTCCTTCGTCGTCCGGCTCCCGGCTACCGCATACAGTTCGACGCACGAATGAGGGGGCGAGGGCTCACAAGGGCATCGTTTTTCCCCCTCGCCGAGACTTCAGATGAATCCGTCAGCTATCCTCATGCGGTTTTGACCTGTTCCCTTCCCTGATCAGGCTTTTTTGCTCATCCTGAGAGAGAAAACGCCACTGCCCGGAAGTCACATCCAGGTGTATGGGGCCAAACCGGATGCGCTTCAAGTCGAGGACCTTCAAAGCCGTGCCATACCGCTCGTCCATCAGGGCTCCAAAGAGCCGGCGAATATGGCGGTTTTTCCCTTCGTCAAGGACTAGTCGAAGATGCGTTTTGGGGCCTGTCCTGCCCAGAATCTCGACTTCCGTACATCGCAATATCCCCACCGGCGAGGGAACCCCTGTGCGGATTGCCTTAAGGTGGCCTTCCGTAACCTGACCGCGCACCCATACTTCATAGGTTTTTTTCAGCCCGCCGGGCCGTCCCAGCCGCTCCACCAGTCGCCCGTTCTTAACCAGGAGCAGCAATCCGCGCGTATCGCGGTCAAGACGGCCAACCGGCACCCATCCGTCCCGGCCTACCCAGTCCGGCAAAATATCGTAGATCGTCTTTCGCCCCAGCTCATCCCGACGGGAGACAACCACGGCCTTTGGTTTATGGAAAAGTATGATCCCTGATTCAGTCATGGAACTATTCTACCTCGTGAGGGGCCTGCTGTCCAGATTCCTGGAAGGCCGGGGACCCGGCACCCGGATGTTCCCCGTGTTCTCTTGTCTCGGGATGAGGATTGATAATGACTTCATCCTTATGCCCTGATGTCACCCCCCAGATGTACCCCATTTCCCTTTTATCGATAAGGAAGAGATAACATGTGCTTCCAGCCATCTAATCACACCGCTAAAACCCTCGCTGTTTCACTTCTTTGGTAAAATTAGTCAGTATTATTATTACAGTAATCCGACCTATGAATGGATACCGGAAAGTAAGTTGATAAAAATCTCATCATAGGAGGGTTACAGTGGAAAGGCTTAAAATAGTCAGTCTGGTGGTGGTAACTATCAGCTTGGGATTATTGCTTGTCAGTTGTGGCGGTGGCGGTGGCGGTGAAGGTGAAGAAATCAAGTCAGGCACTGCTGCCATTGAACCTATCGAAACACGGGGGACGCTAGATACACTCAGCAATGACGCCAGCATGCGGCATCAACCCCATTATCAGCAGCTTGAAATACTGCCCACCTCGTATATTCAGGTCGATAATAACGGGATTCCAGTAAAACAGCCAATAAAAGGGAGCATAACAGGGGTATATTCCAGCTACGACGGTCAAGCTCCGCAGGAATACAATGGGTATGATATATTCAAGTACGAAGTATCCTATCATATTATCAATATAAAAACCAACCTTTCCGCCGACATTTCAAATTATTCCCTCATGACAGAGCTTGATGGCGGCGAATACCGGCTAGGCAACTCCGATTCCCAGGACCCGACAAAGGTAATCTGGGAAGATAAGCCGGTCCATGCCGGTTTCAAGACCTATGAGATTGGAGCAACGTATGATTATGCTTCCTCCTCGCAGCAAGGCAGGTTTACCGTATTGACCAGGGAATATATAACTGTCGGCAATATCAGATATCCAGCATGGAAGGTATGTGAGACTTCACAGGAAGGAACCATTTCAGGAGAAGAATACCGGTGGATCAATCCTGAATATGGCACTCTCAAGGTTCAATTAACTATGTCAGACAGCTCAGATAATTCGGTAATGTTTCTGGAAGCGGTATTACAGGAAAGCTATTAACCAATTCGCTCACGGGTAAGACAGGTAGGCACAAACCAGGGGCAAAGGCACAGAGGCACTCCAACTTTGCCCCTTCGTGCTTTTGTGCCTTTACCAGGCACTTACAGCATCTTTTGCATCCACACGGTGTCGAAGAATTGCCCGTTTTTCCGGCAGACAGCTTTAAATCGTCCGCACTCGACAAAGCCGTGCTTCTGATGGAAGCGGATGCTTGCCTCATTCAGAGATGATATATTCGCCAGTACCGTCCTGATCCCTTGACTCTTTCCTTCATCGAGAAGCCGCCTGAGCAGGGCAGTGCCGATGCCTTTTCCGCAGGAGGCAGAATGAATTATGATACTTCCGCCGCATGGGAAAAAGTGGGATGGGGATTATGGGCATGAAGGAGCCCGAATCCGACCGTTTGTCCTTCCTTTGCCTTGACGACAAAAGCTGGATAACCGGCAGCCATTTTCAGAAAAAAATCATAGGATTCGTACCTGATGCACTGCTCCGGAAAAGCGGCAAACGAGGTTTGAACATAATAAGATATCGACCACCGCAATCGAAAGTAAAGTTCATAGCTCCTTCCTGGCTCCTGAATTTTCAATCTGATATTTTCCGGCCTGTGCAGGATATTGACAATCCGCAGGCCGTATGATTTAATTGGTTTTCAAATACTATAATCCTCAATACATTGTCAAGGGTAAAAACAAGGCAGGGTAAAAACACACCATGACGAAAGCTGCCAGGAAAGTTGATCAGACCAAGTATTTGATTTTGCTGGGGGATGGAATGGCTGATTATCCGATTCCGAAGCTCAGGGGCCAGACCGTCCTTGAATGTGCCCACACGCCGAATATGGATTTTATTGCTCAGCACGGGATTTTAGGTCAGGCGCAGACTACTCCTGAATCCCTGCCTCCGGGAAGTGATGTGGCTAATCTTTCCATCCTGGGTTATGATCCCCGGCTATACTATACCGGCCGGGCTCCCTTCGAGGCGGCCAGCATCGGAGTGGATCTGGCACCTTCCGATGTAGCATTCCGCTGCAACTTCGTTACCCTTGAGGATGGCAGGATGAAGGATTTCAGTGCCGGTCATATTTCCACCGAAGAGGCCAGACCGCTTATTCAGGAGCTGGATGCTCATTTGGGATCAGCGGAATTTCAATTCTTCTGCGGCACCAGTTACCGGCATCTTCTGGTTTACCGCAATGGCCGGGACCAGATGCTCTGCACTCCTCCTCATGACATTTCCGGTCAGCCCATTGCCCCTCATCTTCCCCGCGGAGAAGGTGCCGAACAATTGCTGGATTTGATGAGCCGCTCCCAGAGCCTGCTGAAGGATCATCCGATCAACCGGCAGCGGGCAGCCGCAGGCAGGCTCCCGGTCACTTCCATCTGGCTGTGGGGGCAGGGCCGGAGACCTCAATTGCCTTCGTTTCAGGAAAAATATGGAATCAGCGGAGCGATTATCTCCGCGGTCGATCTCCTGAAGGGAATCGGCAGAACCTTAAGCCTCGAAGTCATCGAGGTTCCGGGCGCGACCGGCTATCTGGATACCAACTATGTCGGCAAGGCCGATTATGCTCTTTGTGCCCTTCAGGATCACGACTTTGTCTATGTACATGTAGAGGCTCCTGACGAGGCGGGGCACAATGGAGATCTGAAAGCCAAGATTCAGGCTGTCGAAGACTTCGACCGGCTGGTGGTGGGAACCATTCTCGATAAAATATCTCAGTTCTCTTCATTCCGGATCATGACCCTGCCGGATCATCTGACTCCTGTTTCTGTTCGAACGCATACCAGGGAGCCGGTTCCGGTGGCTATTTTCCCTTCGAATGGACAGGGAGAAGCCGATAAGGTAACTAAACGGAAAAGAAAATTTAACGAACATGATGCCCGATCATCGGGGATATTTTTCCCCGAAGGGCATAAGCTGATGGAATTTTTCTTGCAGAGGAGTGAATAGGAGATGGCGCTGGTAGTTCAAAAATACGGTGGCACATCAGTGGGTAGTATTGAGAGGATACGGGCGGTGGCCAAAAGGGTGGTGGAAACCCGCATGCAGGGGAACCTGGTGGTTGTGGTCGTGTCGGCCATGAGCGGGGAAACGGACCGCCTGATTAACATGGCTCTGAAAATTTCGGAATATCCACGGGAAAGAGAGCTGGATATGCTTATGGCCACAGGAGAGCAGGCTTCGATGGCTTTATTGGCCATAGCCATTCATGAGCTGGGATACGAGGCCAAATCCCTGACCGGCCATCAGGCCAGGATACTGACCAATCGGGAGCATACCAGGGCCAAGATTCTATCCATCGAGACGGAAAAGATATTGAAAGAGCTGGAAGATGGAAAAATTATCATCGTCGCCGGATTCCAGGGCTGTGATGATCAGGGTGAAATCACTACCCTGGGCCGGGGTGGCTCAGACTTGTCAGGAGTCGCTTTGGCGGCCAGTTTGAAAGCGGATGTTTGTGAAATCTATACTGATGTCGATGGCGTATTTACTGCCGATCCCAATATCGTTCCGGAAGCTGCCAAAATTCCCAGAATTTCATATGATGAAATGCTGGAGCTTGCCGGGCTTGGAGCCAAGGTTTTACAGACCAGATCGGTAGAATTTGCCAAGAAGTTTGGTGTTGCCATACATGTACGGTCAAGTTTTAACAATCAGGAAGGAACCCTGGTCACAGGGGAGGATGCGGAAATGGAAAGCGTGTTAGTCAGAGGTGTAACCTGCAGCAAAAATGAAGCTAAAATCACTATTACCGGGGTGCCGGATAAGCCGGGAATTGCGGCCAGGATTTTTTCGGAAGTTTCCAGGGCTAATATCATGGTGGACATGATTATTCAAAACATCAGCGAACAGGGAAAGACCGATATCTCTTTTACGGTTCCCAAGGTGGAAGCCGGCAAGGCGGTAGAGACAATTAAAAAAATCGCTGATGATCTGGGAATCGAGGATATCAAGAGCGATCCGAAGATTGCCAAAATTTCGGTTGTCGGTCTCGGCATGCGAAGCCATACCGGCGTTGCCTCCACCATGTTCAGTTCGTTAGCGGGAGTGGGTATTAATATTCTCATGATTTCCACCTCCGAGATTGCCATCTCCTGTGTCATCGATGAGAAATTCAGTGAGCTGAGTGTCCGGATATTGCATGAGGCCTTTGGGTTGAGTGCTCAGGAGGCGGCAAAGAGTTGAAGTTATCCCTGCTGCACCTGATACAGCCAAGTCCATTAGGCAATAATTCCATATTAAAAGTACAGAAGGTATCTCCTTTGTTAGGCTTTGACCGGATTACCTTCGATCCCAATGTGATGGGTGGCCGGGCGTGCATCCGGGGAATGCGCATTACCGTCTCCCTGATCGTCAACCTGGTAGCCAATGGCATAAGCTTTGAGGATATAATCGATGCCTACCCGTACCTTGAAGTGGATGATATCTGTCAGGCACTCAAATATGCTGCCTGGCTGACTGAAGAAAGGTATCCATAGGTAAAGAGAAAGACAGAAAAGACATGAAAGAATTTGTTCAAATCTACGATACCACGCTGCGGGACGGAGCCCAGGCCGAAGGGGTTTCCTTTCTGGTGGAGGACAAGATCCGGATCGCCCGGAAGCTGGATGAGTTTGGCATCCACTATATCGAGGGAGGGTGGCCGGGTTCAAATCCCAAGGACATCCTCTTCTTTGAAGAAATACAGAAAGTTCCCATCCGGCAGGCGATAATCACCGCTTTCGGCAGCACCCGCAGTCCCTGGTATCCGGTGGACAAAGACCCCAATCTGGCCGCTCTCGTCAGGGCCGGGACAAAGGCGATCACTATTTTCGGAAAGAGCTGGGACCTTCACGTCACCGATGCGCTCAATATCCCCCTGGAGCAGAATCTGGACTTGATCGCTGAATCGATAGCCTATCTCAAAAAGTATTGTGACGAGGTTCTCTTCGATGCCGAGCACTTCTTTGACGGATATAAGCACAATCCTGAATATGCCGTAAAAGCCCTTCAGGCAGCTCAGGATGCAGGAGCTGACTGCATTGTCCTGTGCGATACCAACGGCGGAATGCTCCCGTTCGAGATTCAGCCGGTCCTTGAAGCGGTCAGGAAAGTCATCACCACTCCTTTGGGGATCCATGCCCATAATGATTCAGAAACAGCCGTGGCCAACAGTCTCATGGCTATCCAACTTGGAATAAACCACGTTCAGGGGACGATCAACGGCATCGGCGAGAGGTGCGGGAATGCCAACTTGTGCTCGATCATTCCGGGCATTAAATTGAAGCTCCGGAAAAACTGCCTCTCCGATGAGCAGTTGAAAGGCCTTTTTGAGGTATCCCGTTTTGTCAATGAAATTGCCAATCTCAATCCCTGGTGGAATCAGCCCTATGTGGGAGATTCCGCTTTTGCTCATAAAGCGGGTATTCATGTCAGTGCCATCCGGAAAAATCCCCTGACCTATGAGCATATTGATCCGGGACTGATAGGCAATCAGCAGCGGGTTCTGGTATCCGAGCTTTCCGGAAAGAGCAACCTGCTGTACAAGGCCGGGGAATTCGGTGTCGATCTCAGCAAGGATACGCCGGAAACCGGTGCCATACTGAAGAAGCTCAAGGAATTGGAAAACCTTGGCTTTCAGTTCGAAGCTGCCGAAGGCTCTTTTGAATTGCTGATCAAGAAGGCCCTTGGGACTCACCGGACCTTCTTTGATCTGGTGGGCTTTCGGGTTATCGTGGAAAAACGGGAAGGGGACAAAGTGCCCATTACTGAAGCCACCATTCGCGTCAAGGTCAACGGAGAGGTAAAGTATACGGCAGCCATGGGCGATGGCCCGGTCAATGCCCTTGATACGGCTTTCCGGGAGGCTTTGGCCGGTTTTTATCCCTGCCTGAAAGAGGTAAAGCTGATCGACTTCAAGGTCCGGATCCTCAACAATAAGGAGGGAACAGCGGCCAAGACCAGGGTGTTGATGGAGTCGGCGGATGAAAACATGAAATGGGGAACCGTAGGGGTGTCGGAAAATATCATCGAGGCCAGTTGGCAGGCCCTGGTTGACAGCATCGAGTATAAGCTGCTGAAGGGTGAAGAGACGAAAAATACATAAGGACACCACAGAGACACAGAGGCACAGAGGCACAGAGAAAAGCACAGAGTAACAACCTCTCTACCTCTGTGGTTATGGGCTTTTCCTTGGACATTCAAGCATATCTCACAGAAAAAAAGGCAGTGGTCGAGGACTGGCTGAAGAAGGCCATCCCGCCGGAGGATTTTCTGCCTGCCACCATCCATAAGGCGATGCACTACAGCCTCATGGCCAGGAGTAAAAGGATCCGGCCTGTTCTGACGCTGGCCGCAACCGAGGCGGCAGGGGGAAAGATCGAAGCGGCACTCCCCTTTGCCTGTGCCCTTGAGCTGATTCATACCTATTCGCTCATTCATGATGATCTGCCTGCTATGGACAATGATGATTTCCGGCGGGGACAGCCGACAAATCACAAGGTTTTCGGAGAAGCTATGGCTATTTTGGCCGGTGACGCCCTGCTCACCCAGGCGTTTATCCTGATGAGTGCTCCAGCTCCGGATCCATCCTCCGGTGTCTCTCCCCACACTGCCGTGCGGATTATTCAGGAAATAGCCAGGGCTGCCGGGACGGAAGGAATGATCGGCGGCCAGGTTATGGATGTTGAGCTTGAGGGGCAGGCGGCCACGCTTGCCCAGGTTGAGGACATGCATCACCATAAAACGGGGGCCATGCTCCTGGCATCCGTGCGGGTGGGCGGCCTGGTGGCGGAAGCCTCGCCGGAGATGATGGAAAGCTTTACCTGTTATGGCCGTCATATTGGCCTGGCCTTCCAGATTGTGGATGACATTCTGAACGTTGAAGGGCAGCCGGAGATATTGGGCAAATCAGTGGGAAGTGACCGGTCAGCTCAAAAAGCCACCTTCCCGGCGGTTTCGGGATTGGAGGAGTCCAAAATTCTCGCCCGCCAGCATTACACGCTGGCTGTTCGGGCCCTGGAGAAGCTCGATAGCCGGGCCGATGCTTTGCGGGCCCTGGCCGAGTTTGTCGTTGGCCGCCGGTTTTAGAGAGTACACTGATAAATCAAAAGGACCTACACTCCATGGAGCCGGTACTATCAAGAATCAATGGCCCGGATGATGTACGATCGCTCGACAGGAGCGATCTTTATGAATTAGCCGACGAGATCCGCCATCTGATTATCGACACGGTTTCCCGCAACGGCGGACATCTGGCGGCCAGTCTGGGCGTGGTGGAATTGACCATTGCCCTGCACCGGGTGTTTCACTCTCCGGATGACAAGATCATCTGGGATGTCGGCCACCAGTGTTATGCCCATAAAATCCTGACAGGACGGCGGGACCGCTTCCCTGCGCTTCGCCAATACGGGGGCTTGAGCGGTTTTCCCAAGCGGGGTGAAAGCGTTCATGACGCCTTCGATACCGGCCACAGCAGCACGTCAATCTCTGCAGCCCTGGGAATGTGCGTTGCCAGGGACATTCAGGGAAAAGACTATAAAGTCATTGCCGTTATCGGAGATGGGTCATTAACCGGCGGAATGGCCTTCGAGGCCATGAACCATGCCGGTGATCTGAAAAAAGACCTCCTGGTCATTCTGAACGACAATAAAATGTCCATCTCACCCAACGTAGGGGCCTTCTCCACCTACCTGAACCGGATTATCAGCGGACAACGCTATAACAGAATGAAGCGGGATATCGAAACGGTGCTCCGGTCCATTCCCCAGGTTGGAGAGCATATGGTTAAAATGGCCGGCCGCCTGGACGAGGCTATCAAGTCCCTGGTAGTTCCCGGCGTTATGTTCGAGGAACTGGGTTTTAAATATATCGGCCCTATTCCCGGCCATAATATCAATACCCTGATCGATACCCTCCAGGCTATTAAAAAATTCCAGCGGCCTGTTCTTCTCCACATTTTGACCAAGAAGGGCAGGGGATATACCCCGGCAGAAATGAAGCCGTCAGCATACCATAGCGCATCTCCATTCGTGATCGAATCGGGAAATTTCAAGCTGCAAACAAACCAGAACCTGCCAAGCTACACCCAGGTCTTTTCTCAAACCATGATCAAAATTGCCCGGCAGAACCCCAGGATCGTGGGCATTACGGCAGCCATGCCCGAAGGAACCGGACTGGACCGCTTTGCCAGAATATTCCCCGGACGGTTCTTCGATGTGGGCATTGCCGAGCAGCATGCCGTGACTCTGGCTGCCGGAATGGCCTGTCAGGGGCTTCGTCCGGTGGTAGCGATTTACTCGACCTTTCTGCAGCGGGCATACGATCAGATACTTCACGATGTCTGCCTGCAAAATCTGCCGGTTATCTTCGCCATCGACCGGGCCGGGCTGGTTGGCGAAGACGGCCCTACGCATCAGGGAAACTTCGACCTGTCGTATCTGCGCACCATGCCCAACCTGATCCTGATGGCACCCAAGGATGAAGACGAATTGCAGCACATGCTCTATACCGCCACCTTCCAGGACTGTCCGGTCGCTATCCGCTATCCCCGGGGAAACGGGTTCGGCGTTAAGCTGGAAAACCTGCTCCGGCTCATTCCGGCCGGTGAAGGAGAGGTACTGCAGGAAGGAGAAGATATTACCCTTTTGGCCATTGGAAGTATGGCAAACATTGCTCTGGCTGCCTCGGAGCAACTGGCCAGGGAAGGGATTACAGCCCAGGTTATCAATGCCCGCTTTGTGAAGCCTCTGGACCGGCAGTTGATTATTCAGGCAGCCCGGCGTACCGGCAGGATCGTCACCATCGAGGAAAATGTGCTGCCGGGAGGATTTGGCAGCGCCGTTCTGGAGGTACTGGAGCAGGAGGCATTGTGGTCAACCCATGTTCACCGCATCGGTATCCCTGAGCAATTTACCGCCTTCGGGCCAAAGAGCGCCCTCATCCAGGAACTTGGGCTGAACGCGGCCGGTATCGTGGCTGCGGCCCGGAATCTGTGTGCCCTGAGCCCGGCTATTCACACTGACCATTGGGTGATGAGGTAGGTGAGGAGAGAATATGAAGATTAAGATAATAGTTCATAAGGCAGAGGAAGGAGGGTAGTGGGCTGAAGTCCCTTCGATACCAGGTTGTGCTACTCAAGGGGATACTTTTGAAGAATTACTGGAAAATCTCTATGAAGCCGTAGAGGGATGTTTATCTGTTGGCATTGAAGAATTAAATTTATAAGAGACTGATAAGGTGATGGAGATTGTCGTTTGAACAATCAAGTGTCAAAGGTTTTATAAAAAATCCGAGAGCAATCAATGAGCACCTGGCCTCACAAATCCCCATCATTCCCCTTGGTCATTTTCCTTTCCCTCTGCCTCCTGGCAGGCGGATGCGCCTATTTCGGTCTGGTTTCCTATCCTGAACTGGTTCAGGAAAAAAAGCAGTTGCTTGCCGGAGGGAATTTCGATCAGGCCCTGCGGGCGGTTGAATCCGGGACCCGTTCCGGTAACAGCCAGGTTCTCAACCTCATGGAGCAGGGAATGATCCGGCACATTCAGGGGGATTATCAGGGCAGCATTTCCTCTTTCAATCAGGCACTCTCTCTGATCAGAGATTATGAAGACCGGGCTGTTGTCAGCGCCAGAAGCGTAGCCAGCCAGCTTCTTACCCTTCCTTTGAATGACAATGCCATTCCCTACTACGGCTATCCTTTTGAAAGGGTCATGGTCAATACATATCAGGCACTGAATTACCTCTTCCTGGGAAATCCGCAGGAAGCACGGGTGGAGGTCCGGCAGGCGGACCTGCGGCAGACAAAAGAGCTTGAGCGGCACAATAAGGAAATCAGCGAATACCGGAAGTGGAGGAATGATAAAGGGATTGATGTCAGCGATTACCCGGCGGTGCGAAAGCTTCAGGATGAGATGGAAACCCTGAGCGGATCGACCATGAGCTCCTTTCAGAACGCTTTCACCTATTACCTTTCCGGGATCATCTATGAGCTGAACGGAGAGGATAACGATGCCTATATCGATTACCAGAAAGCATATCAGCTCAGTCCTCATTTTACCGCTGTTCAGTCTGATCTCCTTCGCCTTTCTCAAAAATTGGGGTTCCGGGATGAATATGCTGAATGGTCGAGCCGTTTCAGGGACCTGGCCAAAGAGGAGCAGGCAGGTTCAGCAGGTTCCGGGGCAGAGGTTATTCTCTTCTATGGGGCCGGATTCGTCTCTCAGAAGCAGCAGATCAAGATTACCCTGCCGGTCAATAGAACGCTGGTCAGTATCGCTCTGCCAGCCTATGCCCGGCAAAGTGCTAATTCTGGCAGTACGCTTCTGATTCAGGCCATTGATTCCGGCAAGCCTTTGGGAACTACCAGCCAGGTGATAGGCATCGATGGGCTGGCCGTCAAGTCCCTTGAGGAGCAACTGCCGATCATTATCACCCGCCAGCTTGCCAGGGTCATCAGCAAGACAGCCATCAGCAGGCAGGTGCAAAATAATAATGCCAATAATCTGGCCTTTGTCGCTACGAGCCTTTATAATATGCTGAGTGAAAATGCTGACCTGAGAAACTGGCTGTTGTTGCCGAACAATATACAAGTGCTACGAAAGCGGGTGAATGCAGGAAGGCACGAATTCACCTGGCGGTTAGAAACCCGTTTCGGGCAAGTTCAGAGTATGCAGACGGCGTCGGTGGCTTTAAAGGATGGAGATACCTGTCTGGTGAATCTGCGGTCCATCAACGGCCGCTTATTCAGCAGCGTCAAGGTACTTCATCAGATATAGTTTTGGTTCAGGGAAGGTATAGGGATAGAGAACGAAGGGATATAAAGGAGGAAAAGAAATGAACCAGATTTTGCACCACATTTCCGATAAACCTGATGTATGCCCCGCTAAACCCAGCGTTGATAAGTCCTGTATGGATAAGCCATACATTGCCGATACCCGAATATCGGTTTCCCTGGTCCTTGATCTCCTGGATGGCGGAATGAGCGTTGAGGAGATCATTGTTCAATATCCTCAACTGACCGAAGAGGATATCCAGGCAGCGATAGCCTATGGAGCTGCATGGAGGGAACTGTAAACAGGAAGTAAGTGATATGTGGTGGGGCAAAAAGCCCCACCCTCCATTTGCCGGGGAGGAGAAAAAGATGAATCCGCTTTTACAGCGTATTTCTATTGACCCCTATTGTATGCTCTGGTAAGCCCCTGCATTCGTGGCACTCGAATACGGGTTTCTCTGATCCTTGATTTCTTAGCCAGTGGAATGAGCATCGAGGAGATCGTTGCCGAATATCCTCAACTGACAGAAAGAGGATATTGGGGCGGCAATAGCCTATTGGAGAGAGCTGTGAAAAAGAATATAAATAACGAGCATAAGACAAAGAACATAAACCAAGGAGGTCATACTCATGTTTAAGAAATTATTGCTGTTCGTTGCCTGTTGTCTGGTGTTTTCAGCCTGTTCACGAGTTACCAGCAGTAATGTCGGCGGGGGACAGGCCATGCCCCAGGGGGGAGGAAGCTATGCTTTCAGCAATTTTGTTATAATTAACAACAAAGCCCTGCTGCGGGATTTGCAGATCACGGATATCAAATCCAGGATGGTCGATAACCTGATGCAGGTGCAGGTGCAGGTTCTCAACAAAACCAGCAGGACTTTTTCTTTTGATTATTCTTTCAGTTGGTTTGATGCTTCGGGCTTTCAGGTTGTCGGTGTGGGTGAGCACTGGACGCCGGTGGTCATCAACGGGAATGAGGTCAAGAGTCTGAACGGGGTGGCGCCGACTCCCCAAGCCTCACAATTCAAGGTTCAAATCCGAAAATCGAAATAGCTATCTGGCAAACTCTTTTGAGATCAGGAGGAAACGATATGATTCAGAAAAGGAAATTATTATATGCCGTTATCCTTGCAACCCTGGCTCTTTACAGCCTCTCCGGGTGCGGTGGTACCACGGTCCGGTACGGCGATCCGGGGGAAGTGGAGACCATGACCCTTGAGTTTGGCTCCACAGACCTTCAGACCATTGCCGAAAAAATGGTCCAGTCCCTGCTGGTCAGTCAGGTGCTTGGTGACAAACGTCCGGTGGTATATGTCAGCCAGGTCAAGAACAAGACTGCCGAGCATATCGATACCAAATCGATTACCGACACGATCAGCACTGCCCTGTTGAAATCCGGCAAGGTTCGGTTTACCGCTGCCAGTGAAATCAACAAGGACCTTCTGGAGCAACTGGAATATCAGGAAAATACCGGTCTGGTGGACCCAAAAACCCAGAAGCAGCTCGGCAAGCAGGTCGGCGCGGATTACATGCTTTATGGCGAAATCACTTCCATCAATAAGGCGGCAGGCAGAAAAAAGGATGTCTATTACAAGATCACCCTCAAACTGGCCGATATCCAGACCGGAATCATCGAGTGGGCGGATGAGAAGGAAATCCGCAAAGGATCCCAGAAAAGCCTGCTGGGGATGTAAGGGAGAAACGAAAATTTTATTGAGGTTACCGAGAGAAGGAGGAACGTATTATGGTTAGGAGTGAAAGGAACCCGGCCCGATACCGGCATGGGTTAAGGTTAACATCGGTGATAATCCTTTTGGCGGGTATTATCATTCTGGCCTGTCCACACCGGCTGCTGGCCCAGGATGATTATCCGGCCTTCGGCCTGCGGCTGAACGGGACTCAGTATATTGAAATCTCTCAGAACCAGCATGATGTGACGGTCTCTCAGCAGATTGCCCAGATTGTCTACCGGGACCCGCAGTTTTTCTGGCTTTCATTCGGCCTTGGTCGGGAAGAGATCGACGCGCCGCACCTTTATGAGGGGCAGGATATCGATGAGGCACTCTGCTTTCAGGTTGCCGGGGCCTATTATCTTGCTCCGAATCTGGAGCTTGGCATCCCGGCTGATTTTTCCATCGGAGCGGAGTACAGCCGAGCACGCCACGATATCGGTAAAGATGACCGCCTGACGCATCAGCGGCTTATCGGCACAGCCAATCTGGAATGGGATTTTCACCCGGCCACACCCTATGTCCGGGTCGGCGCGCTCTATGCAACCCTTGATGCTTCAGGGTGGCCAGATGAGGATCAGACTTCAGCCCTGTTTATCGGCGGCCTTCGGTTCTCCCTGACACAAGGCTTGAGCCTGGGAGCGGAATTCAATATCAGCCAGGATATCGGCTTTGGGGGTACGATAGGTTATATTTTTTAGGAGAAAATCTTAGCCAAATGGCCCGCTACCTCTGGTCAAGGGAAGGATGGGCCACAGATTCTTTCATATCTCGGCCATCTTCTCCGGAAGCAGTAATGGCATACTTTGTGCCTATTGGCCCGAAAATTTCATTAAAAGTTACTGAGGCCAGGACCAGGGCAGTAATCAAAGGTGCAAGCTGAGGATACTGCCCTCCGATGACCAGCACCAGGGCAATAGCTACTCCGGCCTGGGGCAGCATGGCAAAGCCCAGATATTTGGCCACCGATTCCGGAACATGGCTCGCTCTCCCTCCCGCATAGGTCCCTGCCACCTTGCCTATAGCGCGGGCTATGACGAATGCCATGGCAGCAGGCCAGTTTTGGAGAAGAATGGACAGGTTTAATGTTGCTCCGGCCAGAGTAAAAAAACATATCAGGATAGGCAGCTCTACGTCTTCCAGAAGAGTCGAAATATGGGGTCTCCTGCTGAAATTGGTCAGAACATAACCATAGCTCATGTTTAAGAGAAGACTGGAGAGCCCGAAGAGCTCTCCTATCTCTCCGGCTAAAAAGGCACACCCCAGGAGTATCACCACAATCTCATGTTTTTCCTTGACTGTCTGCAGAATACCAATAACCAGGAACCCCAGCAGGAGCCCAATAGTTATCGATCCGCAGATTTCCCACAGAGGTTTTCTGATAACCTGCATCCAGGAGAAATTGTGAGAGCTGCCATTGAGCAATATTCCGGATACAGCCAGACAGAGGGAAAATAAAACGATGCATACAGCATCATCAAGAGCCACAATTGCCATTAAGGTATCGGTAAGGGGGCCGTGGGCCTTACATTCGTGAATTACAGCTACTGTGGCCGCAGGTGCAGTTGCAGAACCGATAGCCCCAAGGAGAAGCGCGCTATGGAGTGGTATCCTCAGCAGCAGATGCATAACCAGAGTGACAATGAAAAACGCTCCGGCTACCTGGGTAAAAGTAATAACAACCACGGATTTTCCCAGTCTCCGGAGTTTTTTGTTATTCAAATCCGAGCCAATAATCAGGGCGACCATGCTGAGGCCGAGGACCTCGATGAATCTCAACTGGTGAACCATTGGCGTATGGATAATCTTCAGGGCCAAACCCAGAAGGATGCCGCACAGAACATAGCCGGTTATTGCAGGAAGCTTTAACCTGTTGACAACCTTTCCTGCCAGGAAACCTCCCAGAAGCAGAAAACCAAGGATGATAATCTGATTTTCCTTGAGCGGGTGTGCCATCACTTCTCAGGATAACCTTTTTTAAGCTTGGACATTATTCCAGTTGTATCGGTCGCCTGGGTATCTTTTCCATTACCGATTTCGGTCTTTCTCTTCCTCTTCCTGCAACCGAAGCAGGATACTTGAAGCAATCGGGGGGCATCCGGGAACGTATATCCCCTTATCCTTATGGCTGGCTGTGCAGTTGCCGATAAGGACCACTCCCGGCGGCGGGTCCTTAAGCTCCTTGCCGATCCCCAGGATCAGTTTTCCGTCCTGAAACAGCGATGCCGGAACCTGGGAGAGATACCGCCGGAGAAAGAGCAGGGTTGTAGACAGGCAGGCGCTGCACGAGTTGCAGTCATGAACCACAACATTGGGGTATTGAATCGATATCTTTTTCGGCGGAGGAGCAAAGGATTGCCGGAAGTGGTGATAGTCCGGCGGCAGGATATGCATCCCGGCAAGGTCGATCGTCCCTGTTCCCCGCTCGGCAGCCATGCGAAGGTGGGGAATCGAGGCTGGTTCAAAGCCCATGAGGAAGGCGGCTACGGCGTCGGCAGCCAGGCAATCCTGGCTGGCTACGACCAGTCCTGCTTTTTTGGGGTCCCCCTCGCTGGGCCCCAGTCCTTCGAGGCCGATCGTGCCGTCGATCAACGCCAGATCAGGCCGCAGGACTTCGGCCATATCCGCAATAGCCACATCCAGGGCTTTCCCCTGGCCTGCGGGCAGGGCGGGGTATTCCAATTGATGCAGCCTTGCCTTTTCCCGTCTCCAGAGGACCCCCTTCATGTTTTTGATGCTCAGGCTGACGCCGGTATGCATATGGGTTTTCATGACCGGGATGGAAACCAGATAATCCACCTCCCGGACCGGGCCGCATACCCGAAGGCTGTGCAGCAGCTTTCCCTGGGGGACCGGCAATTCGAAGGGTGAGCCTTCATCGAGGTCAATCAGACAAACCCCTTTGCTGCGGGCAATGTCCGCCATTTCGGCTTTCTCCAGGGCATCGAGGGCACGGACACCCAGAATCGGGCTTTCCCCCAGAAGGATTTGTGCCGGTGCCTGTTTCCGGAAAAAGTCGATGGCGGCGGCCACAACCAGGGGATGCGTGGTCACTCCGGACCGTGCAGGCACCAGGCGTCCGGCATTCGGCTTCAGCAGGATCCTTTTACCCGCAAGGGAAGGCAGGTTCAGCGATTCAAGGGCCTTCCAGGCATTATCATAGGGATCATCCCCTCTGGTTACGATGACCAGGGGAGACGATCCTGGCGAAGAGATTTTTTTCTTGTGCATGGTACCTGCATTTTACCTTAAGAATGGGCTTTTGTCAGCACATCTTGGGGTAGGAACCAAGGATTTTCAAAAAAGCGGCCTTTGCCTCGATCTTTTGCAGGGCTTCGGTCAGGGGTGGATCTTCCCTGTGCCCTTCACAGTCGATATAAAAAAGATAGTCGCCAAGCTTTCCGGATGGGCGGGATTCAATCTTGTTCAGGTTGATATTCCGGACCTTGAACTCTTCGAGCATTTCGCACAAAATGCCCGGACGGTCGGCCACCGGGTAAATCACCAGACTGGTTTTATCCCTGCCGCTACTTTGTTTTGAATCCTCCTCGCTGATGACCACGAAGCGGGTTACATTGAACTTGCTGTCCTGAATGTTTTTCACCAGCAGGTTCAGGTTGTATATCTGGGCGGCAATGGCCGGGACGATAGCAGCATATTCGGGGCCGGTCTGCTGGGCCAGCATTTCCGCCGATTTGGCATTGCTGCTGGTTTCGATGATTTCCGCTCCCGAAAGCCGGGTCCGCAGGAATGTTTTGCACTGGGCATGGGTCTGGGGATGAGCGTAGATGACCCTGATCTTATTGATTCCCCCCTGACCAGCCAGGTTGTGCTTAATGGGAAGTACCGTCTCCGCCTTGATATGCAGGTTAAAGTGAAGAAAAGCATCCAGGGTAAAGCCCACGGACCCGGTGATCGAGTTCTCGATGGGAACCATGCCCAAATCCCCTTCTCCGCAAGCCGTTCCCTCGAAAACATCCCATACCGTAGGCTTGAAGACGATTTCAGCCTGCTGCTGGTATCCGGTCACTGCCTCATGGCTGAATGTACCCTTTGGACCAAGGGTAATAATCCGCATCCTTCCTTCCTCCGTTCGTTTGGGTTTGCTGATGTCCTTATGAAAGAGAAAAAGAAACCACAGAGACACAGAGAGAGGCACAGAGGGGGAAATGCAATGCGGACTCTGTACCGTGAATGTCTTGCGTGGTTGCTCTTATTGTAATAGAGATTGTCTTTGCGAGTCAAATTAAAAC
This sequence comes from bacterium, assembly GCA_040755755.1. NCBI lineage: Bacteria > bacterium. Next base: position 37,956 of record JBFLZW010000050.1, read on the forward strand.
GCCTCATATGAGGTCAATAAGGCGTTCTGAGTTAAAAAGTGTTATAATAAAAGGGTAGAAGGCGGAAGAGATTTGCATGTTTAGGCTTCGCTACCATGCTCCAACACTCTAACACAGCAGGACTACCAGCCTGCACAGCCTCAACAACCTGAGTAGTAACGATTTATGAAGCGTCAATGATGGCGATGACTACTCGGTCTCTGTCCATCATTTCAAGAAGGAGATACAGCAATGATAGCCTGCTGTGGACTGGATTGTTTCAAATGTGAAGGATACCTTGGCTACTCAAGCAGATAGTAACGCTCAGCGAACGGAAGTGGCCAACGTCCATGAATCAGAACCAGAACCAGAATCAATACCTGCTGCCGATATATTCATTTCTTCTCAAGGAGTACGGCCAGCAAGGGTGGTGGCCCCTGCTTGGCTGTGATGGATGTAAGCCAGCCAAAAGGGGGTCAGTCTCCGGCTACCATCCGGGGGATTATGACCTGCCCAGGACCCGCAACCAGGTCTTTGAGGTCTGCCTTGGGGCTATTCTTACGCAAAATACCGGATGGCCGCAGGTGGAGATGGCCTTACGGAGACTCCAGGAAAGAAACTGCCTCGATCCGGAGCGGATACGTGCAGTGGATACCGAAGTCTTGAAAGATGCTATCCGTCCGGCCGGTTATTTCAACCAGAAAGCCAAAAAAGTTAAAATCTTTACTGAGTATTTTCTTGGCCTTGGCCAGGACCAGATCCCTGGCAGGGATGAGCTTTTGTCCCTCTGGGGTATTGGCCCGGAAACTGCCGACTCAATGCTTCTGTATGCCTTTCGGGTGCCAACATTCGTTATAGATGCTTATACCCGGAGGATACTGATCCGCCTGGGAATAGCGGATGAAAAGAGCAGCTACGATGATCTCAAGAGTCTCTTCGAACAAAGCCTGCCTGAAGATTTCATTCTTTATCAGGAATATCATGCCTTACTTGTCGAGCATGCCAAAAGGTTTTATCCGAAGAGAACAGGCACTGAGCTTTGCCCACTTACGCAGATGCTGGGAAATCGAGTGCCGGGAGGCTGATATCACACTGCGCAGTAAATTCGCGGCCAATTATAGGATCAGCAAACAGATCGCGTTTGATATATGGTTTTATTTCCAGGAATTATCAATGTTTTAAAAAAAAATGGGTGACAGATTCAATTCAATGTTATATAACTATATATAAAGCCAATAAAAATTGTAGAGCTGATTCTATTATTATGGCGAAGCTTTCACGCTCGTCATTACGAGCGATAAATCCCCGGCAGGCAGCGACTTTTCCCCGTTCATCCGCTCCTGGTAGTCCAGATCATGGTTGTGCAGGTGTCACAGCGAAATGGTTGGTTATTCTCTACTCCTCTTTTAAGGCAGAGCACCATGCCCGTCAGGGGATCGCTTTTTCCTCATCATAATAAATAATGGTGGGGCATGTGAGCCCCACTCTGCAATTGCTCCGAGATTCATCATATTCGTTCAATCAACCAGGAGTGGGATATGCGGCTATTATAATAACTTTCTGATTCTGTATTTGATGCCTCTTGAAGGGAAGTGTTATGCAGGAAAGAGATTTGGATCATACAATCGAGGCCCTGCAGCAGCAGATAGCCCAAGTGCATCGGTGCGCTGCTGAAGATTCAGGTCAGCTGGCAGACATGATGGCCGAAACTCTCCAGGGATTAGTGAACATCGTGGGAGAGTTACGTGCTGCTCAAGAGAATTTGCGTCAGTGGAAGGATGAATTGTCTGCTGCCCGCAGGGAGGTGGAAGCATCGCATCGGCGGTACCAGAGCCTTTTTGAATCCATTCCGCACGGGTGTCTGATGACGGACAGCGCCGGTATAATCAAAGAAGCCAATCAAACCGCTCTGGACCTGTTTTCTACCGAACGGGAATGTCTGATTGGCAAGCCACTGCTTGACCTTATAACTGCGAAAAGCTGCCATCAGGCTTTTGGCGGTAACCGGGTGCCTGACCTTGAAAAGGTGCATAAAGCCCAGGACTTTAAAGTACGTCTGAAGCCATTGGGCAGACCCGACTTCCCGGCAGTGATCAGGGCGGTGGCTTTGCCTTCCGCTCAGAGCGGGGCGCCTGACGACCTGTGCTGGCTGATCCGCAGCCTTGCAGAGGGCAGACGGATAGATGAAGGACGTCGGGCACGGGAAGAGCTTTATTATAACTTTTTCGAGGAGGACTTAACCGGTGAATTCATCTCTACACCGGATGGTCAGATTCTGGCCTGTAATCCGGCTTTTGCCCGCATCTTTGGTTTTGCCTCGGTCGAAGAGGCCATGAGCTGCAATCTCGATACCCTGTATCCGAATCACCAGGCACGTGAGGCTTACCTGGAATTGATCCGGAAAGAAAAGAAAATTGAATGCCATGAAACGGAGCTTCGCCGCCGGGACGGCCAGCCGGTCCAGCTTATTGAAAAAGCCCTGGGCACTTTTGATGATCAGGGCAGGCTGGTTGAAATACAAGGGTATGTTTTTGATATCACCGATCGCAAACTCCTCGAAGAGCAGCTTCGCCAGTCGCAGAAGATGGAAGCGGTCAGGAGGCTGGCTAACCGCGTAGCTCACGACTTCAACAATCTCCTGGTGGGCGTTAAAGGCTACAGCGAGCTTTTACTCTATCACATCGATAGTCAGGATCCTTTGCGTAAAGATATTGAAGAAATCAGAAAAGCCGGTGAGCTGGCAGCCGCATTGACTCATAAGCTCCTGACTTTCAGCCGAAAGACAACCTCTCAGCACCCGGTGGTGATCGATCTCAAGGCAGCAGTGGCCAGCCTGGATGGGAAACTCCGCACCCTTATCAGCGAGGGAATCGACTTGACCTATATCTGTGATCCGGGTCCCAGCCTGATAAAAGCCGATCCCGGCCAGATCGGGCAGGTTCTCACCAACCTGATAACCAATGCCCGCGAGGCCATGCCGCAGGGCGGCAAGATCACCGTTACCATAGCCAATGTCCATCTGGACGAAAGCTACGCCCGTCAGCACGTCGGTGTCCAGGCAGGTCCCTACGTGATGCTGGCAGTGGCTGACAGCGGAATCGGCATGGACGAGGAAACCCTGTCCCATGTTTTTGAACCCTTCTATACTACCAAAAAGCAGGGTAAAGAGAGGGGGCTTGGCCTGGCAACAGTTTATGGGATTATTGAACAGTGCGGTGGCCACATCTCCATCTCCAGCCGGCTGGCAGAAGGCACAACCATCAAAATCTATCTGCCGGTGATTCAGGAGTCCAAAACCTGCAGAACGGGTACCGGCGGCCTGGCCGGACTGGGACAGCAGGCAGCCAGAAAAGGCATGGAAACACTTCTCCTGGTAGAGGACGAAGAATCGGTCCGGACGGCGATAGGCATGATTCTCAGGAAATTCGGCTACACCGTGCTGGAGGCGCACCAGGGAGAGGAAGCTATGATAATCTGTGAGCAATATCAGGGCCCGATCCACTTGATGCTGACTGATATGGTAATGCCACGAATGAGTGGCCTGGACCTGGCCAGGCGTCTGAGACCGTATCGTCCCGAGATGAAGGTGATCTTTATGTCGGGTAACCTGGGTGTCATCTATGATCAGCAGAACTCTTCGGAACCAAACCTGAACCTGCTTTCAAAGCCTTTTGTCCTGGGCGATCTGGTGCACAGAGTGCGCCAGGTGCTGGATGAAAAATGATCGGGGGCAGAGAAGAAATAAAACAACCTTCTTCTTTACCATTGATATTATTCCTGGTCTGAGAAGAACCATCTGCCACCGTTATCCTCCATTCCTGGATGTCTTCCTTGCCATTAATGACCTTCTGGCAACGACCGCTGTCTCTTACTGTCCCCCTTGCCTGATCCGGCTGCCGGTGCCGTCTGAGCGGGCAGGAAAAACCTCAAGATAGCGGGGCATGCGCTCGCGAAGCTCACCTACATGGCTGATGATGCCTACGATGCGGTCCTGCTGGGACTGGAGCCGTTCCAGGGTATTCATGACCAGGTCCAGTTTTTCATTATCCAGGGTGCCGAATCCTTCATCGAGGAAGAAAAATCCAAGGTGTTGTGATCTGCCCCGTGCCTGGACCTGGGACGAGAGGGCCAGGGCCAGGGAGAGTGCGGTCAGAAAGGTTTCTCCGCCGGAAAGAGTCGATACCGGCCGCTCCTTCGCGCCGTTGAAGCTGTCGATCATAAAGAAATTGTTATCCTGGTCCACCCGTAAGGTGTATCGCTCCCTGGTCAGAAACCGCAGGCACTCGGAGGCCTCACGGCACATATACTCCAGGTATTCATGGCTGAGGAAGGTGACCAGGGCCCGTCCCCGGAACAGCCGGGCCAGCTCATCGGCCTGATCGATGCGCCGGTCAAGGGCTTTCATCTCCTGATCGATCGCCTGCCACCGCAGGTGGTTTTTCTCAAGCTTTTCCAGTTCGCCGCTGACCACAGCCAGGTTCCTGTCCTCAGTCTCGACCTGCTGGTGCAGGGTTTGGCAGCGCTCAAGGAGTACGGCATAGGCGGCAGGATCAAAGGATTGCCCTGCCAGTTTATCCGCCACCGATGCCAGCCGGTCCCGGTTGAGAAGGACCGCCTCCTGGTATCGCCTGATCTCCTGCTGGAGCCGGGCAAGGTCTCCCCGCTCCATCATGGCCTCGTGTGCGGCCTCGCTCGAAGGGAACTCTTCCTGGCGCAGCCGCTCGTCGAGGGCGATTTTCGCCCGCTCTTCGTTCTCGATCAGGCTCTCCAGTTTCCCCCGGCAGGTATCGAGATCGGAATGGAGCTTATTCACCAGCTTCTCGGAGTGCTGAAAGCGCTCCTGAGCTTCCTGGAACCGTTTTTCCAGAGAGGTAATGGCTGTTTCATTCTCCTCGATCAGGCTGCGGATGGGGCGTCCCTGGGTTATGGCCTGGATGGAACGCTCAAGATCGGCCAGCCCTTCGGCCAGACCGGCCAGGCTCGACTGCAGGGAGGACTGGCGGATTTCGAGCTCGGCCTTCTTCTGCCGCGCCTGCTCCATTTTCCGGCGAAGCTCCTCGATAAACAGAGTCTGCTTTTTTTGCCGCTCCTGCACGAGGGCCAGGGTGCTTTCCTGCTTTGCCAGGGCCTGATACTGTTCCCGGATTTCATCACGGGAGAGAGCCGGAGCCTGTTCTCTGAGCTCAGCCGAAAGCCGCTGGCTTTCCTCCTGCTGCATGGTCACTTTCTTCTGCTGCCTCTCGATTTCCCTGGAGACACCTGCAAGGCTGGCGGCCATTTTGGCTATCCGGACCTCGAACTGGGAGAATTTCTTCTGCTGCTCCTGCCATCCCTTTTTCTCCTTTTCCCATCGGGCCATCTCCTCACGGAGCCCTTCAGACAAAGCCGGGGCAGGATGCTGCCGTGAGCCGCAGACCGGACAGGGGGTGCCCTCTTTCAGGCGCAGGGCAAGGTGCGCCCCTTCACTCCTTAATTTTACCTGGTCAATCTCCTGATCGCAGTGCACAAGAGCCTCCTGAATCCCTTTTCGCTCAGCCTCCACCAGGTTTTCCACCCCGCCTGCCTGCCAGTCAGGAAGGGAGCCTGCCCGTGACCAGAAAAGCGATTCCTTCAGGTGTCCCTGGATGGCTGCCAGCCACTGCTTCTCGGCCTGCTTGTGCTCCCCAAGGTTTTTATTCAGGATGCCCAGCTCATTGGCCAGGACCTTTTCCTTTTCCTCAAGCAGGCAAAGATGCTGATAGGCTGTCTGAATGGCGTGCTTCCTGACCGGATCGACCGTATTGTGCTCGATTTCCCGGTTGATTTTTTCAAGCCGCTCCTGCTCGGTCTGCCATCTTTGCTGACCTGCGGCCAGATCTTCGGACAGCCGGGAAAGCTCCTGGCTGATCCGGGTATTTTCAGCCTGCTGCCTGGCCTGCTCTTTTTTCTTCTCCTTGCTCTGCTCATGAGATTCAAGGCAGCTTTTCAGGGTCTGCCTGCGCTCAAAGAGCCCTGGCCGGTTTTCCTCCCGCCTGCGGGAGATAAGCTCATAGTTCTCTTTCTCCTTCTGGTGCGCACCTTGTTGTCCTTCCAGGGCTTTTTGCTGCCGGGCCAGGCTCAGGGCTTCTTTCTCCCGTGCGGCCTGAAGATCACGGAGCAGCTCGAGGTCCCTCCGGCACCGTTCCGCACGCTCAGCCAGAGCGGTCCGCTCCCGTGTTTGCCTCATGGCCTCTTCCTGCTCTTCGAGGGCTTTTTTCTCCTTCTCAAGCTTGGTTTTCTCTTCAAACCATTCCTTGATCCGCCGCTGCCCCTCCTCTTCCTGGCGGAGTTTTTCAAGGCTTTGTTTGTGCTCCTGTGCAAGACGGGCCAGCCGCGCCTGTTCCTCCCTCCTGGCCTCCAGGACGGGAAGCGAGCAGTCTCCCAGACCCCGCGCTTCGGCCTCAAGCTCCCGCCTGCGGCTTTCGGCCTGTTCTTTGGTCCGGCTGGCTTTTTCGTAAATCTTTTGCCCGTAGCAGGAGAGGTTGAAAATATTTTCCAGCATGGCTGCCTTGTCTTTGCCCTTCAGGGAGAGAAAGGCATCGAACTTTCCCTGCGGAAGCACTACGGCCCGGGTAAACTCCTCCTCGCTCAGTCCGATGAGCTTTTCGACGGCAGCCTTGACTTCGGTAATTTTCTCGGCATAGGGAACATACTCCCCGGTGTCAGGATTCAGGCGGCAGAGAAGCGACCGTTTGTTAATCACGGCATGCGGGTCATCTTTTACCCTCTGGTATCGCTGCTCTACCTGATATCGCTCGTTCCCCAGCTCAAACTCAAACCTCACCCAGAGCTTCTCGCTGTTTTGATGGATGATGCCCTGGGTGCCCTTACTGGCCCGCTCCACGTTCCCGTAGAGGGCCAGGGTCATGGCATCCAGAATAGTGGATTTCCCGGCACCCGTAGGGCCGAAGATCCCGAACAGGCCGCTGGCTCCAAGCCAGGCAAAATCGATATCCTGGGGATCGCAGTCGCAGTAGCTGTGCAGGCCGCAAAATTCAAGCCGAAGCGGTTTCATGGGCTGTCTCCCTTCGTATTAATGGCATTACCATATCTCCACTGACCACTCATCACTGGCCACTGAATCACTGACCACTATCATCCTAATCATCCATTTCCTCAAGGTCCTGGGTCAATTCCACGAAAAGGTCGAGCAGTTCCTTCGAGGGTTCGGCACTGGCATTTTTCTGCCGGTAGAAGGCCACGAATTTTTCGATCAGGGAAAGCTCGGCCAGCCGTCTGGCAGGCACTCCGGCATCTGCGGGCTGGCCGCCGTCTGTGGGCGGAGTTCTGCGTAAGGTGACAATGTGATTATGCCTGCTTCTCAACTCCTTCATTTCCATTGTGCCCAATGGCTGAGGATGGATGATTTCCATGTCCACCCACTGGTTCCTGTTTTCCGGCTGACCGCACCAGGCTAAGGCCTCCTGGTAGGATTGAAAGGTTTTTCGCACCAGGGGAAGCCCGCATTTCAGCGGCACTTCAGTGATCCTGGCTGCCTGGCCCGGCTCGGCCTCCACCAGGATCACCCGTTTTTGCTGCCCTGCCTCGGAAAAACTGTAGGCCAGCGGAGAGCCGCTGTAGCAGACAGGATAGCCAGCTTCATGGAAAGATTGTGGCCGGTGCAGATGCCCCAGAGCCACGTACTGGATATGAGAAGATGCGGGCAGGTCAGCAGGCTGGATGGCGTTCAGGCCGCCGATGGACAGCATACGCTCGGAATCGGATGGCATGCCCTGACCGTAGAAGAGGTGAGAGAGAATGATATTGACCGTATCTTCCCGGAACTGTCCGGCCATGATGCCGAGGACTTCCTGAATCTTCTGGCGGTAGGCAAGCACCGTCTTCCCATCGTCACCGGCAAAGTGGAGGTGAAACAGCTCTCCCAGCCGGGCTTCCGAAGGGTAAGCCAGGGTGACCAGCGTGACCTGATGATCGCAGCCCGGTACCTGAAGGCGAACCCAGCCAGGACCGCTGGCCGTACGCTGCACCCCGTGCCGCGCTCCTCCCAGAGAAGCCGTATCCCGGGGAAAGCCGATCAGGGTGATACCATGATGCCTGGCCAGGTATTCCGGAGCGGCAAGCCGCTCCGGATTGTCGTGGTTTCCGGCAATCACTACCACGGCGCGCCTGCCGTTGTCTGCCAGTTTCTCCAGAGCATAATAGAAAAGATCTTCGGCTTCAGCCGAAGGGTTGAAAACGTCGTAAACATCACCGGCGATCAGGACCAGATGCACATCGTGGTCCACCACGATCTGATGCAGCTCATCGATAAATTCCTTCTGCTCCGGAATCCGGGAGCACCCTTCCAGTGTCTTGCCAAGATGCCAGTCAGAGGTGTGAATAATCCTCATCCTTAATTTCTCCTGCTTGTAAGATTGCAGTTGCGTGCGGTTGTTGTCGCTTGTGCAGCGACATGCGGCAGCCGAACAAAAGAGAATAGCTTTCAGCAGCTTACAGCTTCAAAACCAGGTCGAAAGGATGCCGAAACGACACTTCCCCAGCAGGGGGAAAGTGCTCGTACAAGGTGATCAATGTGGTCAAAGTACTTAAAATATAAGATATTCTTAAGAAAATGACGAGAAAAAAGAATTACTTGGCATTCATTGATGTAACCCTATAGATCATAGCCAAGCCGAGAATGGTTGTCAAGAGGGCTGATTGAAGGGCAGGTTTGTCCCTCTCGAAAATGAGATGCTTTTATCTCATTTTGTGCCTGCCAGGGCTGATTGTGCCCTGTGCAGATTCTCGCTGGCCCTGGAATAGAAGACCGGCCTGGCTGCAATCGCCTTCTCAAAATACTGGATCGCCTCCTGGTATTTCCCCTCGGCCATGTACAGGTATCCGATGTTGTTATAGGCGGCTGCCTCATCTCCCGCACCTTTTTTGAAAGCCTCCAGTGCATCTGCATATCTTCCCAGTTTCCCGAAGGCCAGTCCGAGATTATTGTACGTCGCTTGATTTACCGGCCGTATTCTTGAGGCTCTGGATAAGATATCCGCTGCCTTTTCATAATCCTGAGCTGAATAGTAGGACATTCCCAAATTATTCAGCAGGGGGCCTGAACCGGGATTGATAGCTATGGCCTTCTGGTACTCACTGATAGCGGATTCATACTGCTTCTCCAGGTCATAAATCAGGCCCAGGGAAGCATGGGCCCGCCACGATTGCGGATTAAGACTTACCGCCTCGGAGAAGTTATCTTTCGCTTCATCCAGTTCTCCTCTGGCCAGAAACACGCGCCCTTTACCCTCATAGGCCAGGGCATTCCGGGGATCGGTTTTCAGAATCTCTTCAAAGGCTGTCAGCGCTTCTTCGGTCAGTCCCTTCCGTAAACAGAGGATCCCCAACTTGTAATGAACATTGGCCTGATGAGGATACAGGTGAAGGGCCTTGTCATATTGCAGAAGAGCCAGGCCTATTTTACCCTGCCTGATATACTGATCGCCAAGCTTCTCATATCCCTCCACGGCTTGGACGGCAGTAGTGGAAAACCGGCTCGTTCTTTTTTTCTCCGGGGTGGGGGGAGGAGACCATCGCGTTCTCTTGTGCGCAATGGGAAACCAGCTCTTTCCCTCCTCCCCGGCAGTTGCTGAAGCCCTTTGTTTTTGCAGTGTCTGCAACCTCGTGTATTCAAGCTCACGAAATCTGTTCTTCTTATTCCCCCACCTGGCGCAGCCAACCACGCCAGCGATAACAGCCGCCCCCAGAAGAGTGTACATAAGAGTACAAAAGCATGAAATGGATAACTGTATGGTCAGGCTTAATTTGCTGCGGTCAAGCGTATTCACGGAATAACGTTTTCTCCTTCAATTAGTTGTGTGATTTAGTTGTATGATTTTGGGTGATAATGTTCATCTGCGCAACAACTGGGGCAGTTTATCGATTATTTTAATAACCGGCGGTCCCAGGATAACGATCAAAAGGGAAGGGAAAATGAAAAAAATAAGAGGAAACAGGATCTTGACCGGTAATTTGCCAGCCATCTCTTCCGCTCTTTGCTGTCTTTTGACCCGCATGGCATCTGAATGGATCCTCAGTGCCTGGGCTATACTGGTGCCAAACCGTTCTGCCTGGATCAATAAGGTTACCAGGCTCTTTACATCTTCGAGGTCGGTTCTGAAGGCCAGGCTTCTCAGGGCATCGATACGCGATTTTCCAGCCCTCAGTTCCAGATTGAGTACCTGAAGCTCATCGCTGATTTCCTGATTGACCAGCCTCATTTCCTCGGCAACCCGGTTAATGGCGGCATCCAATCCCATCCCTGCCTCAACGCAGACAACTAAAAGGTCCAGTGAGTCCGGAAAGCCTTCGCATATCTTCTCTTTTCTCCGGTCAGTATGTGCCCGGAGCCAGATATGAGGCAGATAAAAGCCTGCCACGGCCATCAGGAGCAGGATAAATGCCAGGAATTTGTGCTCGACAGGCCTGGGGAGAATGAGCTGAACAAACAGACAGGCGGATGGCAGCAGAATAGCGAAAAAACCCTTGGCACCGAAGAAGATAATAGCTGCATTTCTGCTCCGGTAGCCAGCCCGGAGGAGATTTTTCTGCATGCTGGATAACTCCCCCTCGCTCTTTGGCTTCACGAAATTTCCCAGCCTGCTCATGATCCTGACCAGGTATTGTTTAATCCAGGTGAAAACAGCATTTGGCCCTCTTACGAGGGTGAGCTCCCTGGTACGCTGCCTGATGCCATCCTGTTTAATTTTTTCCACAAGACTGCGCCGCTCCCGGCAATACCTGACGTAAGAGAAAACCAGAGCAAGGGTCAGCATAACGGTGATAAAAATTGATGCAGGAAGTAATAACATCATGAAATCATTAACCATATGACTAAACCTTTATCCTGATCATCTTCCTCATAACCAGAATTCCCATCCCCATCATGACCAGAGCGCCGAGAGCCAGCTTCACGCCTCGAGGGTCGGTCAGCAGGATTCGGGAATACTCCGGATTTATCAAGGACATTAAACCGAACAAGCAAAAGGGAAGGGCGACCAGGATAACCGCCGAGATTCTTCCCTCCGCAGACAGTGCCTGGATATGGCCGCGCAGCTTGAACCTTTCCCGGATGAGACGGCTGATATTCTCCAGGATTTCGGCCAGGCTCCCGCCGCTCTGCCTCTGGATGATGACGGAAATAGCAAAAAACTTAATATCAGGGCAACTGACACGCTCGGTAAGTCCCTTCAAAGCTTCAGGAAATCCAACTCCAAGGTTGATCTGGGCCAGCATTTTTTCAAATTCACTCCCTATGGGATCATCAAACTCCTGGGCTACCATCTGGAGCCCTGTGGGGAAAGCCTGCCCTGCTTTCAGGGCCCGGGCAATCAAATTGAGGGCATCGGGCAGTTGTTCCTCAAACTTGCGCATTCTGCGGTTTCTCTTCAGGGTGAGGAAAAAAAAAGGTAGCATAGCTGCCAGGGCACCTGCGGGCAATCCGATTTTAAAGTTATTACCCAACCAGCCAGCAATCAGGGATCCGGCCAGGGCCAGGACAAGGCTGCACAGGACATAAACTCCGAGAGGCTGATGAGTATTGGATTGCTGCAAGAGCTGATCGAACCAGCGTATGATCGGAGCTCTGACGTTTGACAGCATCCTGTTGAGCCACGGGATACCACTCAGCTCCTTCTTGCGTCTGATAACCATAGGCGCATTCTTTGAAGCCGTGGCAGCGGTTCCCTGCAGTTCCCTCCGGACTCTTCTTGCCTCCGGGTTCCATAATGCTCTGAAAACCTGGAAAATCAGTATCGTAAAGAGCAGGATAGTGATAAAGAGAAGAACTGTGCCGAAAATTTCCATCGCTGCTATTTTTCCTTTCCTTAAATCTCCAATACCTTTGGAGTACTGAAATGTTCATACGAAAAGGGGATACTTCGCGCCTTAAACCTGTCCACAAACTTTGGTAAGACACCTGTCATTCTGAATCGCCCTTTTACCTTGCCATTATTATCCACACCAGTTTGTTCGAAGGAGAAGATTTCCTGTCTGGAGATAATATTTCCCTCCATGCCGGTAATTTCCTGAAGGCTTACCACCTTTCTGCTCCCGTCAACCAAACGTGCAGTTTGGATAATGACATTTAAGGCAGAGCTGATATATCTCCTGACCGCCTCATGGGGGATGGTAAGGCCGGACATGGACACCAGTGTCTCTACCCTGATCAGAGCATCGAATGGCGTGTTGGCATGGATAGTGGTCAAGGATCCATCATGACCGGTGTTCATAGCCTGAAGCATGTCCAGCACTTCAGCTCCCCTGACCTCACCAACGATAATGCGTTCAGGCCGCATTCTGAGACTGTTTCTTACCAGCTCCCGCGTACTGATCTCACCCTTCCCCTCGATGTTGGCAGGACGTGTTTCCATACGGACCACATGTTCCTGTTTCAGTTGCAGCTCTGCCGCATCTTCGATCGTGATAATCCTCTCGTCCGCCGGAATAAACCGGGAAAGTACATTCAGGAGTGTGGTCTTCCCGCTCCCTGTCCCCCCGGAAATCAGAACATTCAATCTCGCTTTCACAATCCCTTGCAGAAGTTCTCCGATTTCCGGAGTCAGGGTCCTGAACTTGATCAAATCTTCCAGCTCAAGCGGATCAACGGCAAACCGCCTGATAGAGAGCAATGGGCCATCTACGGCAATGGGCGGTATAACGGCATTGACTCTGGAGCCGTCAGGCAATCTGGCATCCACCATCGGACAGAATTCATCGATCCGGCGGCCGACAGAGGAGACAATCCTGTCGATGACTTTCCTCAGATGATCATCATCCCTGAACCGGACATCGGTATGATGGAGTTTTCCGCTCTTCTCCACATATACCTGCCGGTATCCATTAACCATGATGTCTGAGATTCCAGAATCACGCATGAAGGGTTCTATTGGCCCAAGCCCGGTGACCTCATCCTGAATCTCCTGATAAAACTGCTCCCTCTCCCCGGGATTCAGGGGCATGCTGAACTGGTCCTCTGATAGTATTTCCTCGGTTAACTCCCGGATTTGCCGTTTTAAAGTAGTTTGGTCGAGCGAGTCAATCAGTGACAGATCCAAGACCTCGATCAGACGGTCATGAACTTTAGCTTTCATGTCGATGTATTCATTTGTTCTTGAAAAGGCGAACGATCTTTCGTTACCCAGGGCCATGTATTCTCCTTAATCTTCTAATTTCCACCGGATGTTGGTGTACGGGAAAAGATAGGGGCACCGCCGCTGACTTTTGTCAGCCATTTTGGCAGCTTGAAACCGGTCAGGCCCTCTTTCCCTTCACCTTCGTCCCTGCCGGAAAGCAGGTCAGACAGTTCTTTGAATTTCCGTGATATCTCAGCGCCGGAGTCCAGAGCGGAAAGAGGCTTTCCCTGATTTATGGCGCTCATGGTCAGTTGGTAATTATTGGGAATACTCCACAAAAACTTTTTCTTGATACTTGCCTCCGCCTCTTTCAATGAGACCGTGGAGTTTTTCTGGAGCCGGTTCACCAGTATCTGGACGTTCTTTTCAGCAGGAAAACCGAGGTCACGAAAGGTCGATAGGATTCTTTTAACATTAATGAGAGAGGGAAGGCTGAGCGAAGTGACCATGAGGACCGTATCCGCCAGCCGGAGAGTCCCTCTGGCCATTCCCTCAAGGGATTGCCCGCTGTCTACGATAACAAAATCGAACATCTTGCGGATCTGCTCAAGGATGGTCCCCATGATCTCATCAGGAGTCGCTTTCTCTTCTTCATGCAGTTTGGGCGGCGGTACCAGAGGCAGTCTGGAGGGAGATGGCAGCACATAGACTCCTGAAGAGTGCCGAAAAAATATACTGGTCAGATAGGCAGTATCCAGCCGGGAAATATTCCTGACAGCCTCTGCCCAATCATAGGCAGGCTTGATACCCAGAAAAAGCGATACATCTCCGAAAGGAGGGCTCATATCGAGAAGAGCCACTGACTGAGAGCCTCCTGATTCAGCCAGGCTGACAGCAAGGTTTACCGCCACCGTAGTTGTCCCCACTCCGCCTTTGCTTCCCAGGATATTGATTATTTTCTCTTTCTTCGGTTGAGCCTTGCCCTGCTCCTTGCGCTCCCTGAATCGCTCCCTGAATTGATTAAGAGCACTTTGGACCTCTTCTTTTCGAAATGGCTGCGGGAAAAACTCCCTCACTCCGGTCCGCAGGGCTTTCAGCAGGGTTTCAGGATTGGTGTCCTGCGAGGTCAGGAAAACCTCTCCGACTATGCCCAAAGATTGAAGATCATTCATGATCCTGAATTCCTCCGATGGATCATCTCCCATTTCCATGATCAGAAGGTCGCACGGCTCGGAGCTTTCAACTCTCTGGAGATAAAATCCTTCCACCGAAGAGATGATTTCTTCCAATTCCTCCCGTATCTTCTGCGTCTTGCTTTTGATTCTCACTGAAATGCTGTTTTCAGGCATGATGCAATTTCAACTCCCAGTTGTTAAGGTTTCTGCTTACCAAAGGATCTCGGTGCCTCTCTCGTGGTCTTGTGTTTTTTTTCGTTCTCGAATGGATATAGACTCTTTCTTATGGAACAGCCTCTCCGGAGGTTTTCTCTCACTCGACCAGCCCGGCAAAGTTGCTCCTAATGGCTCTCGGCGTAGCACTAAATCGAGCACGTATTCCATATTCTGTTCCCGCTTGTCCACTATAGTTTATAATCTCGGTCAAGGTAATTAAGGTAAATCCTGCAATTTTCTTTCCCCCCACGGGTGGATTTTCTCCTGCGGCAGGCTCATCCTCATAAATCACAGCTTTCATTGTCCAGGTCTCCGGATCGTTATCAGCATCGTCTTCCCCATCGTTTCTTCCCTTCATATCATCGAAAAACTTTTTCATCGGGAAAAAATTAGAAGCACCATGAATCTCCTCCACGTTTACAAAATTGCATGTATCGTTTACCTTTACCTCCGGACTGGTAAATTCTCCACTGAGTACAGCCTCCATAAGCCATTTAAAGTTATGGAAACTGGGGGTCATATCGTAGGTATGCCATCCGATAAACCAGTTATGGTAATCGCCCTGACTTTCATCAAAGTAAGGGGAAAGCCATATCTCTTTACCATTGTAACTCGGGTCATCAATAATGCGTTCGGATACTCCGACCGTTAACGAGAGGCTCCCCGGACTCATTGTATGCTGAAAAATCAGGGAAGACGTGGCGTAAGCAATGGCAGGGGCAGCTTTCATACTGAAAAACCTGGCAAAAAAGGTAGCTACCGGGCTATTGCCAGGGGTACTGCCGTCTTTGCGGACTATTACTCTTACTGCATCCGGTTGATTCAAAGTTTCCTTAAATCGTTGCTTCGGGTCCGGCTCCTTCCAATCCCAGATGCCGATTTTTATATCGCTGTCAGCAATGGTGATGGCTTCCCCTGCTGCACTGTTCAGCCCTGCTACATACCGAACAGCTTCTCTGATATCCGCCTGATCTTCTGCCTCACAAATATACCCCTGCTGCTCCCAGGGTTTCATATCTTTATAAATGTCTCCCAGAATTCCGGCACCGCGCAGTACTGTGGCATCTGCTATAGTCTGAAGCTCGTTTCTGACGATACTTAGAATGGGCCCATCGATCACCAGGGCAGCAATGCCTGTCAGGATCCCTGCGCCTAAAAGTATAACTACGATAATGCCTATTACGCCCCTTTCTTCCTTCATTTCTGGAATACCTGGAAACCGTCTTTTTACTCTATCCATCTTGTTCATAATCTTCCCCCATCCTTTAAAATTTGACCGCTCATATCGTCCAGGCAATAAATAAACCCGCTTTACCCTTTTCCTTCTTGAGGCTTGTTCAGGGCTTTCAGGAAAGCTTTAGAGCCTGTGTGTCAGGGGAGGTTTTGTGAGGATGATGGATAAAAACCATCCCCCTTTCCCCTCCCCTTTAAGGAAGAAGGAGAGCAGGTAATCTCATGGCTATGAGAGATGAGCTATATTTTATTCATATATCATCACCGCCTGGGAGCTTAAGGTAAGTGAGTCACCAAGACCGGGGATAAACGAGTCAAGGGCCCAAAAATCGTATCTGTAAGTTGCCGTAACGTAGAGAGGTTTCCCCGGCATTTGGCCCTCAGGATGGTCAACATCAATCACCCCGTCCAAGGGCATAAGAGGCTGCAAATAATAACTCACCGTCTCCTTTATCTCATCATCACTTACCGATCCGGCCGGATACACGATTCCTCGCCGTGCTCCTTCCCTGCATGCATTGGTAATGATCTGTTTATTACATAGAGCTAAACCAAATTCGATTATACCGAAAATAAAAACGAACAGCAGCGGCATGAGAATAGCAAACTCAACGGCCACACTGCCTTTTTCGCCTCTAAGTTTTCCCATAGTGATTGTCACCTCCGGTCATTTCACTTCTATTCTATTTACTCGATTGATATTCTGGGTATTCCCGGTTGCCGCGCATGAATTTCCAAATCCCTGCCGGTAGCCCTCTACTACCCTGCGGGCTGCCTGCCCATCGAGCCCGTAGACCGGATCGGGGGGCTGTCCTCCAGCCTCGGGATTGAGGGTCTGATGAAGTTTAGCCAGCATGAAGGAGGTACCATAATCAACCTCCAGCCGGCTCATCCTGCCAGTACAACCTGCGAAAAACATCAATCCGATGATCAGCCCTGCCAACACAGGGCATTGCATGGTCATAGAGCATCCCTCCTTGTATGTATAAGTAGTTGTGTACTAAGGTTGTATATGCCCGAAATTTCCTTCCAGCCCGCTCCCGCCTGACATAACTTCTCCCTCGATACGGGGCAGGATTGAAGGCAGGTCCGAATGATTGGCAGCGGAAGGCCCTTCCCCCCTTCCTTCCATTGCCCCTTCCAGGTAAAACTCAAAGTCATCCGGCTCGATATATTCATCCGTAGGCAGTGTCTGTCTGGCTAAATCAAGCGGTTTTACCAGATGAGGAGTAACAATGATAATCAGCTCGGTCTCATTTTTCTGAAACAAGCTGCTCCGAAAAAGCGAACCCAGGATCGGAATATCACCCAGGAGAGGAAATTTCCGGACAATTTCACGGGCGTCATTCTTCAGAAGGCCGGCAATGGCAAAGCTCTGCCCGTCGCCCAGCTCGATCATGGTTGAAACGCGCCTGGTAGTCAGGGATGGCACGATAAATCCCGCGTAAGCCAGAGCATTGGTGAAATCGAGCTCAGATGATTCAGGAGTCACCTCCATATTGATTTTCCCGCTGCTCAATACCGTAGGGGTAAATTCCAGTCCAACCCCGAATTTTTTATATTCTATCGCAATGCCGTCCTGTTGCGGTACCGGGATAGGATACTCGCCTCCAGCAAGGAAATTGGCGGATTTACCGCTTAAGGTGATCAGCGTCGGTTCTGCCAGGATTTTTACCAGGCCCTGTTCCTTCAGGGCATCGATAAGAAAGGTCCACGGGACTTCATCGGCATACAGGCGGAAAATGGCGTTGATGCTTGATGATAGCTGCAATCTCTTGTCTTTGAAATTTTCAGTTGGCGAAAGGTCGGAAATCGTCGATAGGTTATCGAGAGTGCTTATCCAGAACTGCTTTCCGGTTTTATTTACGGTATTAAAATTAATGCCCAGCTTTTTGCCTATACTGCGGGACATCTCAGCTATCCGGACATCGAGCATCACCTGGTGTACACCTCCAACCTCGAGAAAATTATTGACCCTGGACTGCCCGCCCTGTCCCCTGGGAGCATACGACTCGGCCAGAGCCAGTACCTCGGACAGGCAGGCAGCACTGGAAACAGTGCCTGACAGGCTGAGACTGTCATGGGTAGCTGCCACCCGGATATTCTCTTCCCTGGGGAACATTTCATGGAGTTTCTCTTTCAACCGGCTTATGTCCGGGACAACCTCAAGATCGAAAACATCGCTGACCCTTTCCTCGTGATTCCAGACCTCATCATTCCAGAATGTAAGGCTGGTCACTCCGGCAGCCTTGCCGGTAAGATAAATCTGCTGCGGTGTGATTACCAGGGCATCAGCCACTGCAGGATCAGCCAGAGATACCCGCTTCACCTTGTGGGGACTTTCAACGATAATTGATTTTCCCACCGTCAGGGTCAGTTTCTGGGGAATAGTCATGTTCATATTCGCCTTTTCCTGGATATCAACCCTTTCCGAACTGTCGGTGCTCTCTGCCCGGCTTCGAAAAGGAAAAATGAGACACAAGGCCACCATAATCACCCAAAGAGCTTCTCTCACCCGTTTATCGAGCACAGCTCCCCTCCGCCACGCTGTAATATTCTTGGATTTCCTATTCAAATGTCACCTCACTAATCTTATCTCCCTTAATCAATTCAACGGTAAACGGCGATTTGACCGATGTCGGGGGGAGGGCGAGGAGTCCAGCCACCTTTTTACCGCCCTTTTTCCCTGTCCCCCTCTTCTTAACTATCTTTCCTGTTTTTACCACTGGCTTGAGCTGCGGAGCGTTACTGTCCCTGCACGAGGCCAGAAGGTCCGGTATGGTTATCCCCCTGGTGGGGATGAACGCGATATTGCTGCAACTTCGAAGTGCCAACTGAATCTTGCCCTCGGTAGCGGCCAGAGCCAGCTTTTCTCCTTCATCCGGCGTCACCTCAAGAGTGATAACATCCACCTCGACAGCTTTTTCCTGTTTTTTGCCATCCCGACCTACTTCTGTCTCAACAGCCATTTGTGTACCGGAAGCCAGAACCTGGATGTTTTCAAGCACGGTCTTGGTTATGGGGCCGCTATCCCTCTTCTCCGGATCCTGCTCCCTTAAGGTTACCAGGACGTCCACCCGATGACCGGGGAAGATAAAGCCGGATACACCAATAACTTTGTCCACCTTTACCGCCATAGCCCGTTTTTCCTTGTCAATTACCGCAGCCATTCCACCGCTGTCTGAGGTAATGGGAGCTAATCTGGATTCCAGTATCGGCTCGCCTGCTTTGACTGGATAGCGAATGATTCGGTTCACCAGTTTGGAGGGATCGGTAAAAAACAAGTTCTTGCCTGTTTTCTTATCTGTTGGCAGGCTTTCCTTCAGGAAAGGTGCTCCTTTGATCAATTCCTTGGTAAGGATTTCACCCCACTTCAAATTGCGGGCTGCTGTTGCTATGATGACCCGCTCCCTGGAAGTTTCTCCCAACGGGGAAAGTTCTATATATTTGAGGATGCATATCGTAAGTATTAAAGATATAACCATGGCCAGGCCAAGCAACATGATTGATTTACTCCTATCCATTCATCTCTCCTTTCTGTCTCCTCTGTCCCATTTCCTTCTCACCATCCTTTAGGTATCAATCCTGCGCCGGCGATCCCTTCTGCATTCAATCCATTTCCCTGTTTAAATAATCCTGCCCAAGACCGAGAGTAACGTCCCGAAGGCAATGGCCAGTCCATAGTACAAAGCAGGTCCCTTTTCCCCCCTGGACGCAGGTATGTAAGCTATCTGCCGGGTATAAAAGAATGTCTTCACCATAGCTCCGTATCGCCCGATCATATTTTGGACCTGCCCATGAAGCATGGCAATGACAATGGCATAAACACCGCCGAACAGGGCAGTACCCAAAAAGGCGGAAAATACTCCCTTCGGCCCCACTAAGCTGCCGACCGCCCCCATAAGCTTGACATCACCAGCTCCCATGCCCCCTGACAGATAAAAAATGATTAATAGACCCAACCCGATTGCCACACCTGCTGCACTCGAGAGCAATCCCTTCCATCCTTCCGTCCAGGTGTGATAAATAATTCCCGTTACCATAGTGGAAAATGTGAGCCAGTTGGGAATTTTCCGGGATAAAATGTCACCTGTGGCAGCCACAGGCAGTATAATGGCTAAGTATACTATGGGAAATGCTTCAGTTATCCTTGGTTCCATGTGCCTCTCTACAAAGATGTTATTAACCTTAGACTCCTTACCCCAAAAGCCCCCCTATCTCGGTAAATCAGGTATACACTTAGATATGGCACCAAAATATGTGTTCAGGCTACGACCCAATGAGCCCGCCCCTATTGTCATGGCCAGAGCGATCAATCCAACAAGCAAAGCATATTCAAGAGCGACTGCTCCATCTTCATTTTTTAAAAATTTTATCATTTTATCCATGGTATCTACTGTGCAAGGTATTATTAGTATTAACGATATAATAGGTTATTTATACTATCTGGTTTAGATAGTATTCTCCCTCCTGAAGCGCATCGTTCTCATTACGCATAAAAGAGGTGCATTACTTACCCCCTCAGATGCAAGGTAAGTAATGCACTCCCGTATCCATTCAGATCAAAAGACGTCATCTGGGATCAGCAGACGTTATTAAGCTCCCTATCTTGGAAAAGAAGGTATTCTATTAGCTATGTCCTGAAAATATTGGTTTAAGTTAATACCCAATGCGCCTGCCCCGACGAGAATCGCAAGAGCGATCAAGCCAAGAAGCAAAGCATACTCAACAGCGCCGGCTCCTTCTTCATCTTTCAAAAATCTCATCAATTTGTCCATAACATTCGCCTTCCTTAAAAATCTAATAATATCAATATGTTATTTTACTTTGACCTTCCTAAACCTTACTAATTCCGTCAATTACCAGATTTTTTACACCCTGACGCTTTTCTTCTCTGATCTATCACCGTTTTTTGATAATCACCCCCCCTCTTTTTACTTTCCACCCTGTGTTGGCTTAATAAACCCTCAGATTCGATCAAATTTTATTTATTTACCCTTGAATACTGAAAATAAATATACCTTAAGATTTATATTACTTATATACTAGCAAAAAAGATGCCACTAACACTTTGTTATATTTAATTATAATATTAAAATTTCAAAATTATAATAATTATAACAATTTCTGTTATAAAGAATTGATTTATACTCCCCGATGTGAAACTTCTTGCATGTGCTGTGCACATATCTTCATATAACCGGCAATCCACGGTAAATGTTAGCCCGGCTCTATGAAAAGTATTCAATACTGCTTTTGGGGATAGGTGCTGAATAAGGAGGCAATCTCAGTCCTGGAGAAGACCAAGCATGCCTTCAGATCCCGGGACTTTGGACATCTGCGGAAAAACTGGAGGAAGCTATGGCGGGATTAATCATCGAATCAGGGTGAGCATTTCTTTGACCGCCTGCTCCAGGCCGACAAAGACGGCGCGGGCTACGATGTTGTGCCCGATATTGAGCTCTTCGATTTCCTCGATAGCTGCAATCGGGGTGACATTCCGGTAGGTCAGATCATGGCCGGCGTTGACTCCGAGGTTCAGCTTTTTGGCCAGTCTGGCTGCCTGCTGGATGCGCTCAAGTTCCTCACCCTGGTGGGCCGGGGCCTTGGCCGCAGCATACAGGCCGGTATGAAGCTCGACGTATTGGGCATCGATCTTGCGGGCCAGCTTTATCTGTGACAGGTCAGGATCGATAAATATACTGACGGTAATTCCGGATTCCCTGAGAGCTCTGACCCGCTGGGCCAGAGCGTCTTTCTGCCGTTCGATATCCAGTCCGCCCTCGGTGGTCACTTCATTGGGTTTTTCCGGGACCAGGGTGACCATGTCCGGCTTGATTGCCAGGGCAATATCGATCATCTCGTTTTCAGGACATATCTCGAGGTTGAGGCGGGTTTGCACAACTTCACGCAGGAGCCGAAGGTCCCGGTCCTGAATGTGCCGGCGGTCCTGCCGAAGGTGTACGGTAATGCCATCCGCACCGGCCATTTCCACCATCACAGCCGCCGCAATCAGGTCCGGCTGGGTCGCTTTCCTGGCTTCCCGGATGTTGGCCACATGGTCGATATTAACTCCTAATCTGGTCATTCCCGGTTTTCTCCTTCTCTCCTGACTTATGGTATTACCATTCATCCCTTCACCGCAACCTGCTGCGGCTCCAGGATGGCATCCATCATCCGGGCTACCCGGACCATGGCCTTGACATCATGGACGCGAACCAGATGAGCCCCGTTCATGATCCCGGCGGCAACGGCAGCCGCAGTCCCCTCGATCCGGTCCTCCACCGGAAGATCCAGGACCTTACCAATAAAGGATTTGCGGGATGGGCCAAGCAGGACCGGCTTGTCCAGGGAACGAAATTCCCCAAGCCTTTGAATGATCTCAAGGTTATGGAGGAGCGTTTTTCCAAAGCCGATTCCGGGGTCCACGATGATCTGCTCAGACAGGATACCGGCCTCCAGGGCTGTCTCAATGCTCTGGTGCAGATAGTCTGCTATTTCCGGGATAAGATGCTGGTAAAAGGGATTCTTTTGCATATCACGGGGCGTTCCCTGAATATGCATCAGAACCACAGCGGCCTTAAACCTCCCCACAACAGCGGCCATCTGTGGATCAAAGCGCAGGCCGCTGATATCGTTAATCAGGTGAACCCCTTCATCAAGCATGGCTTGTGCCACCGCAGCTTTGTATGTATCGATGGACAGGGGAACCGGGATCTCTTTTCGCAGATGGGAAATGAGCGGCTTCAGCCGCGCAATTTCCTCCTCAGCCGATATGGGCATTGAGCCCGGGCGGGTGGATTCCGCACCAATGTCAATGATATCCGCTCCCTCTTCAACCATCTGACCGGCCCGGCGGATGGCCTGGTCACGGCCGAGGAACTGCCCCCCGTCGGAAAAAGAATCGGGAGTGACGTTCAGGATGCCCATGATGCAGGTTCGTGATCCAAGCCGAATGGTCCGGTCATGGAGCACAAGAGAGTATTCTTTCCTCTTTTCCATACGGGACGGTTTCCTTCCTGATATCGCCTTACGGTTATAACTTTCGAATTTTTTCCTACACGGGCACCAGGGAAAGACGGGAGAAGTGGGGCATCGGGAAGACTTCTCCCGTTATTTTTGAGCGAATGCCTTGACAGCCACAGGCGCTTCTATTACCGGGACCTTTTGGTTAGCTGGAGGAGCGTCTTTTTTATCCGGCTGGAGCTCACCCCTGACCAGTGCTTCGATCTCCGCTCCATCCAGCACTTCCTTTTCCAGCAGGGCGAGGGCCAGGCTGTTCAGTTGGCTCAGGTAGGTTGTCAGAATTGTCTTGGCCAGGTTATAATTCTCGTTCACAATTCTCTTAATCTCCTGATCGATCAGAATGGCGGTATCCTCGCTGTAGTCCCGGTGCTGAGCAAATTCCCGGCCAAGGAAAATCTGCTCTTCCTTCTTTCCGAACGAAAGAGGGCCGAGTTTGTCGCTCATTCCCCACTCGCAGACCATTTTTCTGGCCAGTTCCGTAGCCCGCTCGATATCGTTGCCCGACCCGGTGCTCAGGCTGTTCAGGACGATCTCTTCAGCCGCCCTGCCGCCCAGCAGAATGGCAATGTTCTTGAGCAGGTAGTCCGACGAATAGTTATGCTTTTCATCAAGCGGAAGCTGCTGCGTCAGGCCCATGGCCCGGCCACGGGGGATGATGGTCACCTTGTGAATCGGGTCTGTTCCCGGCAGCATCATGGCCACCAGAGCATGGCCGGATTCGTGGTAGGCAGTGATCTTCTTCTCCTCGTCGCTGATGATCATGCTCTTTCGTTCCTTGCCCATCATGACCTTGTCCTTGGCTGCCTCGAAGTCTTCCATGGCCACTTTATCCTTGCCCTTTCTGGCCGCCAGAAGGGCCGCCTCATTGACCAGGTTGGCCAGGTCAGCACCGGAAAACCCGGGGGTTCCGCGGGAGAGTACCTTCAAATCGACATCGGCGGTCAGGGGCACGTTTTTGACATGAACTCTCAGAATGCCCTCACGCCCCTTGATATCCGGACGGGAAACCACTACCTGCCGGTCGAACCTGCCGGGCCGCAGGAGTGCCGGATCGAGAACATCCGGCCTGTTGGTGGCAGCCACGATAATAACCCCTTCATTGGATTCAAAGCCATCCAGCTCGACCAGCAGTTGGTTGAGGGTCTGCTCCCGCTCGTCATGACCGCCGCCGAGCCCTGCGCCACGGTGACGGCCTACGGCATCGATCTCATCCACGAAAATGATGCAGGGGGCATTCTTTTTCCCCTGCTCGAACAGATCACGCACCCGGGAGGCACCGACACCGACAAACATTTCCACAAAATCGGAGCCGCTGATGCTGAAGAAGGGCACATCCGCCTCTCCGGCGATAGCCCGGGCCAGCAGGGTCTTTCCGGTCCCCGGAGGCCCCATGAGCAGCACTCCCTTGGGGATTTTTCCTCCCAGTCTCTGGAATTTTTGCGGATCACGTAAAAATTCGATGATTTCCTGCAGCTCGTCCCTGGCCTCATCAATGCCCGCCACGTTTTCAAAGGTAACTTTCTGCTTGGGATTGGAGAGCATCTTGGCCTTGCTCTTGCCAAAGGAAAGCGCTTTGGCCCCTCCTCCCTGCATCTGCCGCATCAGATATATCCAGATGGCAATAATCAGGATCAGGGGAAACCAGGAAATAAAGAGATTGGTAAACCAGGAATTTTCATCCACGGGTTTAGCTTCGATCCGGATGTTCTTGGTCCGCAGGGTCTTGATCAGGTCTGGATCGTTGGGAGAAAAGGTCTTGAATCGGCTGTTATCCTGATAAGTGCCCTGAATGTCATTACCCTTGATGATAATTTCCGCTACATTCCCCTTTTGGACTTCCTCCATGAACTCGCTGAAAATAATTTTTTTAACCTGCGACCTTGGAGTATTAAAGAGGTTGAAGAGCAGAATCAGGACCAATCCCATGACCAGCCACAGGGCTAAATTTTTATAGAATGAATTATTCAAAATCTTGCCTCCACGAAGCGAATATTTATACAAGCCAGCTATTTGATATCTATATTTATATACTAAATATATAGTAAGCCTTGTTAATCATAGCACAATATTCCCCCCATTACAACAGACAAACGGGTGAATTTGACTCAAACTATACGGGAATTTTCCATTTTTATTCATACGGAGCTTCAGCCAGACAGTGCTGTCTGCCTCAGGCCTTACTCCGTTGCAAGCCGAAGGACGCGCTCCGTTTTTTCTGTTATCTTGAACGGCTCGGCGATCCGCCTCCCGAAAACCCAGACCACCTCCTGGCCGAAAGCCACGACAGGGATTTTTTCTCTTTCCGGCCTGGGAATTTTGGCATCAATAAAAAAATTTTTCAGCTTCTTATGTCCCGGCCCTCCCAGCGGATGGAAACGGTCACCCGCCTGACGCTTGCGGATAACCAGCGGAAGAGGCAGGGTATCAAAATCCAGACAGGCTTTTTCAGCCTTGCATTGAGAGCCATGCCTTCCGCTATCCATAACCTCCGTAACCTCTGGTGAGATAGCCTCTGCCGGAACAGCCCCGGCTGGAAGAATCTCAGCAGAAATCGAAAGATTCAGTTCCGGAATCAGGGTGTTTCCGGGAATATTCATCTGATGGCAGAAATCTGCCTGCGGCAGGGTTTCGAACTGCTCCTGCCTCCCTTCAATCCAAAAGCTCTTCCCGTGTCTTCGGATGCGCAGGTCCCGGCCAAGGTGCATCACTCCTTCCGCCCTGCCCTCCTTGAGCCATTGAAGCACAGCAGACACTTTGAGAAATCCTGTCTTGTAGGGGCTCGAAC
Organism: bacterium; assembly: GCA_040755755.1. Taxonomy (NCBI): domain Bacteria; species bacterium. Next base: position 63,461 of record JBFLZW010000050.1, read on the forward strand.
CTGCCTGCTGGACCGCTTCGCGCAAGGTCTCCCGCTGGAGGGCGAGGGGAGCGGCCAAAAACGGGTCCAGAGCAAAGCGCATCCTCTGCTCCCCGGCCTCTTCGAGGCACTGCCCCAGGTGCTCCTTGACCAGTCTGGATATCCACTCTTGCTCTTCCCCCAGAATGGATGCGGTCTGGTGCAGGGTCACGAGGATCTGAGGATTGTATTCCCTGCTCAGCAGGGGGATCAGGTGCAGACGGATTCGGTTTCGCAGGCAGTTAAGCTCCCGGTTGGTTGAATCCAGGCAAAAAGGTAATTTCTGTTCATCCAGAAAGTCCAGTATTTCCCGGCGAAAAACATCCAGCAGCGGTCGAATCAAAGGGATTTCCTCATCCCGTCTGGGCCGCATGGCTGCAAGGCCATCCAGTCCCGCTCCCCGGAAAAGGCGCATCAGGAGAGTTTCTGCCTGATCATCAGCCGTATGCCCCAGGGCAATCCTGGTGGCCCCGATATCCCTGCCCGTCTCCCTGAAAAACCGATACCTGGCTTCCCTGGCTGCCTCCTCCAGGGACAGGCCCCTCGTTCTGCTGAGCCGGGGCACGTCCACATGGCGGACAAAGCATTCCAGGCCCAGTTCCTTCCCAAGATGCTGAACAAATCTCGCCTGCTCTCGTGATTCCTCTCCCCTGATTCCGTGCTCCAGGTGTGCCAGTGCCAGTCTCAGGCTATATTCTTCCCGCAGCTCAAGCAGAAGGTAGAGAAGGGCAACCGAATCCGGTCCTCCGGAAATGCCGATAAGCACGCTGTCACTTTGTTTCAGGAGTGCATGCTTTTCGGAGAATTTCCGAATGCGCTGCACGAGATGATATTTTATCCTTCCATTCATCTTTTTCGACTCAAACTGCTTTTTTCATCAATGAGTGAAAAATAATTTTGAGGAGTCAGAAGTCAGGAGTCAGAAGTCAGGAGTCAGGAGTCAGAAGTCAGAATAAAAGCATTTCTCCTGGCTTTCTGGCTTCTGGCTTCTGACTCCTGTTTTTCCCATCAGTACCTTCTCTCAAAGTAATCATCCAGAATATTTGCATGATCAAAGGCCATGTCCGGGGGAATCCGGTCTCGAGTGAAAATCCGTGCCTCCGCTGCATCATCCCTGCCCATCGGCTCTCCCTGCGCCGTCGCCAGATAGACTGTGGAGATGGTGCACAGGCGGGGATCTCTGCCTGGATCCGAATAGGTGTGAAACTGCCGCACCAGGTGCACATCAAGGCCGGTTTCCTCTTTGGCCTCACGGCAGGCAGCCTCCTCCAGGGATTCTCCATAATCGACAAATCCGCCGGGTATGGCCCAGCCATAGGGCGGATTCTTCCGCCGGATCAAAACAATTCCCTTTCCCTCTACCTCAATGATAATGTCAACCGTAGGCAGGGGATGCCGATATTTTTGTTCCATACTGTCCTCCTTCTCTCCTGAGCCCTTAGCTTTGTTTCTTCCCGGATCATCAAAGCGAATTTTTATACTCCGGCTCTCAGACTCATGCCTCACCTGCTCACATTCTCATATGCTCATATTTCAGGGTGAATATCGTATGCTGAATCTATCTCGTCTGGAAACGTCGGGAAAGAGGTGTCTCAACACTGTACTCCAGGACCAAGGGGGGAGATTGAGCGATGTCATGGGGTCCATATTCAGGCTATCCTGGTGGGATGTTCGTATCAGATTGAAATGCGCTTACCCGCGAATTTAACCTTTTAATCTTTACAAATCTGGTATTATAGCATATATTGAGGGAAATGGAAAGGTAAACGAAAAAGACAGAAAGTTCCCCATGTTCCTTTTCTCGATGAGGAGTTATGGAGGCTTTCATACAAGATGGGGAACATCTGAAAAAGAGAAGAGCATGACAAGTACGGTTTCGTTCTTGATGGTGGATTATCTGCCTGTGAGGAGTAAATGATTTTTGTTGAAGGGCGTCGAAGCGGATTGATGAAGTGTAAGGAATTGGGATGGACACCACATTGGTTATTGGAAAACTTACCATCAGAAATCGAAGGAGAAAGGAAAGAGATAATCCCATGGATTCCCCAAAAAAAACACCTAATATATTAATTGTGGATGACGACGAGGAACTGTGCAATATTTATAAAGAGGCCTTGGAAGATGAGGGATACGGAATTGCCACTGCCCAAAATGGCAAGCAGGCTCTGGCCAAGATGAAGGAAGAGCATTTCGATCTGATTATCGCAGATAAAAACATGCCACAGATGGGAGGTGCCAGGCTGCTGAAGGCAATTCGGAAGAAAGACCCGATTGTGAAAATCGTCCTGATTACCGGTTTCGGAGGGCAAAAGTCATACCTTGATGCCATGGAACGGGGTGCGGATGAATTTCTGAATAAGCCTTTTCACGTCGCGGAGCTCAAGAAGTTTGTCTCAAACATGCTGAGTCAGACCTCCTGAGACATTCACCTCAGACCTCGTAAGAGCTTGTCCCTGGGGCAAGTAATTTCGCTTGCAGAGGGGGATCTGAAAATCCACCCCTAAGTAGTTGAAAGCATCTTTATCCCCCTTTATGCCTTTACCCCTTTGTGTCTGCCTGAACAGTAACCAAAAATCAAACTAATATGGCTTGATGCAGGGAATCTGACGACATGCAGACGACATGCAGAGGTCTTTACAGAAAAAAAAGCCAGTGTGTTGATCTCCACACACTTGGCTTTATCCATTCCGGAAATAAGAGAACAACTGTCAGGTTTAAAAATTAAGAATATCCCTCCCCAGCATTCAATTCTCCTCATATTTTCCTCTATATTTTCCCCTCCCTCCTGCTCGATATTTTTTCTTAGGAATAATTTATGCTAGAGAAAACGCTATGACATGAGCTTACGGTGGATGAGGTTTTTTCAACCTCATAATATCAAGCGGTTAATTGGATTTTTTACCTGAATTCTGTAGAAGAAGCAGTGGGAAAATTATGGTTTTCCCCTGATATTTTTTCACTCTCCAGCACTGATTGTTTTTTCACTCCCAGCATTGTAGGGATATATCCCGTGAAGGGAAGAGTTACTTGAGGTCAATATTTTACGAGAGGGGATTTGATTTACCTGAAATCAAGGATCAAGGGAGGAAGCAGTGGTAAGGCAATCGGTTCAAGGGGTATCTAACTTTCAGACTAGCGACAATGGTCAGCCTTATTACCATCAGTCTCAATATGGAAAAAGTTACCCACATTTCCATCGAAGCAGGGTTTCAACCGATCTGGACATTGAAGGAAGCGTAACCGTTCGCAAGGCGGTAACCAGAGACGATTTGATGAAAGTTTTCGGTGTCAGGTGGGAGGGGTATAAAAAGTATTACAAGACTCCGGATGAAAATATGGATCAATTCGATTTTTCACCCCATGCATCTTTACTCCTGGCTGAGGATAAAGGCCATAATGCGGTAGGAACGATAAGGATACTTGATCGCCGACAGGGAAGCGTAGAGCTTGACAAGTTTATCGACCTTGACGCTATCCTTCCATCGGAGAAAAAAACCAGTGTTATTGAAGCCACCCGCTTTTCCATTCCAAGCCATCCGGAATCCAAAATGATTAAGATGCTGCTCTGGAAAGCACTCGTGCTCTATTGTCAAATAAACCATATCGATACTATTGTCATGTCGGCACGGCCTGCCGCTGCCCGTTCATATCGGTGTCTGCTTTTTGAAAATGTCGGCCCTCTGGGGGTGTATAAACACGGATTGCTGGGAGATTTGGAACATCAGACGTATATATGCACTATTTCTGAAAGGAAATCTATCCTTAAGCAGAGGCACTGGCCGCTCTATCACTTTTTTTTCGTCAAGGCTCATTCCGGCATCAATACCGATTATTTCATGCCTTATGATCCGGAGACTGAATATCAGGATCAGTGCATGAAAAATTGGAGTTATGTGTAATGGGCAGTTGTGCTGTATTATCCAAGCTGTTTTTTTATCTTGTCCTGGCATCAACTTTGCAAAATAATCTTGTGCTTACGATTAATTACTAGATTGCTATAATCATGCAATTTATTATTTTTTAACTGTAATTAATAAGAAGGCAAGGAAGTAACCATGAGGATGTTCAGTGGAGGCAGCGAAGATAAGGACGAAAAGCAGGAGCCGGAATCCGGGCAGGGAGCAGCCGGGAAGAAGGGTGCGGATATTGCCATAATCGGCATTGCCTGCCGGTTTCCGGGGGCTCAGGATTACCGGGAGTTTGCTGATAACCTGTTCAAAGGGGTCAATTCGATCCGGGAGATCCCTTCTTCCCGCTGGGATACCCAAAAATATTACTCCCCTGATTTTAATAAGCCCAACACCAGCATCAGCAAGTGGTGCGGCCTTATCGATGGGATAGATCAATTCGACAACCAATTTTTTAGCATTTCTGCGCGGGAAGCGAATTATATGGACCCGCAGCAGCGGCTTCTCCTGGAAGAAACATGGCATTGCATCGAAGATTCGGGAGTCTCCTTAAAAAATCTCCAGAGGAAAATTACCTCCGTGTACATCGGGGTAATGGCCATCGATTACCACCAGGAAGCCTCGCATCCGGATATAATAACTGACAGCTATGCCTGCCTGGGAAACTATGAGTGCATCTTGGCCAACAGAATTTCTTATGCTTTCGGACTTCAGGGCGCCAGCATGTCGATTGATGCAGCCTGCGCCTCTTCTCTGGTAGCCATGCACCAGGCCAAAAATTCCCTCCTGTTGCGAGAGAGTGATTATGCCCTGGCCGGTGGGGTCTCCCTGGATTTTCACCCCTGGAAATATATTTCCTTTTCCAAGTCCCGGACGCTGAGCCCGGACGGGCAGTGCAAGACCTTTGATCGGGAAGCCAATGGCTATGTGCCGGGAGAAGGGGTGGGGATACTGCTCCTGCAGCGGCTGGAAGATGCTCTTGCTGAAGGTAATCGTATCTACGGGATCATCAAAGGATCGGCGGTAAATCATGGAGGAAAAACCCTGTCGATTACCGCTCCACGGGTGGAATCGCAAAAGGATGTAATTATGCGCGCTTACCGTGATGCGAACCTGAGCCCTGACACCATAACCTATATTGAGGCTCATGGAACAGGGACCTCTCTGGGCGATCCTATCGAGGTAGAATCCCTGACTCAGGCATTTCAGGAGTATACTCAGGATGTGCAATTTTGCAGGATCGGTTCGGTCAAAACGAACATTGGCCATCTCGAGGCCGCTGCCGGGGTTGCAGGTGTTATCAAGGTATTACTGATGATGCGCCATCGCACAGTGCCCAAGAGCTTGAATATCAAAAAATTAAACCCGATCATCAACTTCAGGGGTTCACCGTTCGTGGTAGCCACTGAACCGGGTGACTGGCAGGCACGGAACCCTGAATTACCTCTGCGTGCCGGGGTAAGCTCATTCGGGTTTGGCGGCACGACAAAAGATCAAGGATAAGATCAAAATAGTGCATGCCTATCCTGCTGGTGCCGATGAACCACAGCCTTTCTGCGCTGCCCTTTGGCGGATTGGCCAGGACGGTTCAAAAGGAAAATTCGAAATTTTCATTCAAGATCGTGGAGTTTCAAACATCACACGAGGCACAAACGGCCCTGCCGTTATCCCGGAAGGTGGATATCCTGCTGGCTGAGGCGCAAACGGAGAACGATAATGAGGTTGAGGTCCGGTATGAAGGAGAGCGAAGGTGGATAAAGCGGCTGCGGGAATTCAATCTTGAGGCAGAAGCGAAGCTAACGGATGGAAGGGCAGCCTCGCTCAAAGAGAAGGGTGTGTATATCATTACGGGCGGAGCTGGTGGTTTGGGGCTCATTTTTGCCGGGTATCTTGCCGGCAAGGTGAAAGCACGGCTCGTGCTCACAGGCCGCTCCGAGTTAAGTGACAAGAAGCAGGCCAGGATCCGGGAGCTTGAATCTCTCGGCTCGGAAGTAGCTTATATCAGGGCTGATATTTCCAGCCGTGAAGAGGTACGGAAACTGATCACTGAGGCTAAATCCCGGTTCGGTGAGATCCAGGGAATCATTCATAGCGCCGGGGTAATCCGGGATGCATATATTATCGGGAAATCACAAGAGGATATGGATGCGGTACTGGCCCCGAAAGTATTTGGCACCGTGTATCTCGATGAAGCAACCAGAGGGGAGAATCTCGACTTCTTTGTGCTCTTCTCGTCAATTGCAGGAGCGATAGGCAATCCAGGGCAGATCGATTATGCTTATGCCAATAGCTTCATGGATAATTTTGCCCTCATGAGGGAAGGGCTGCGAAGAAAAGGGTCCCGCGCTGGCAGGACCTTGTCCATCAACTGGCCGCTGTGGCGGGAAGGCGGGATGAAGGTTGACGAGAACATTGAAAAGGCGTTGGCAAAGACTTTGGGGATGTGGCCGCTCCGGACAGAGGCCGGGTTGAATACCTTTACTCAGGGGTTGGCCTCGGAGGAAACCCAATTCCTGGCAGTAGAGGGTGACCAGCAAAAGCTCAGGCAACTGCTCGGAAAAGGAGACGAATCCTCCTGGCAGGAAGATGAAGGCAAAATCCCACCCAAAGCGGATGAGGAAGATTTACTGGAGAAGATTCAAAAAGACATCGTGAGGATTGCTTCGGAGATTCTCAAGATTCAGGAAACGAGCATCGATGTAAACAAGGACATGAATGAATATGGTTTCGATTCTATTACCCTGACAGACCTCACCAATCGAGTCAATGCCCGCTACGGCCTGGAGATAGCCATATCTGTTTTCTTTGAACATTCCTCCATCAGTGCATCTGCGAAGTATTTGGGTAATGAATACCGGGATAGCTTTCTCCGCTATTACCAGGATAGCCTGGGAGTGGGCAAACCAGTAAAAGTGGACCAGGACGCTCCACATTTCCCTGTTCTTGATGAGGAAGGTGAAAACAGCCATCACCCTCACCCAGCCTCCCCCCTCAAGGGGGAGGAGAGAGATGGGTGTCCTCAACAAGGATGGGGAACATCTGAGTCTGCTGCATATAAAGTCGAACCCGGAAGCTGCTTTCACACTGTTTTTCTCACCGGGGCTACCGGGATTTTGGGCGGATACATACTCAAAGAGCTGCTGGAAACGACTGATTCACGGATATATTGTCTAATCCGGGCCAATGATACCGTTCATGCTCAAGAGAGGCTGAGGAAAATATTAGCCATTTATGGGGCGGACGACAGGGTATTAAGCGCATTGAACCACAGAGTCCTTCTCCTGATCGGCGATGTCAGCAAAGATAATCTTGGCTTGTCAGGCGAGGAATACCGCCATTTGGCAGAGTCGATCGATTGTGCGATTAATATCAAATGGCTGTCCAAAGGCTCGAAAAAGATCCTCGAAGCATCCAAAGAGCTGGGCTATAAGATGGAACCCATGCCAAAATTCATGCGGTATAACAAGTGCCGCAGGTGCGGCATGTGCCATTTGGGCTGTCCCTACGGTGCCAAGTGGACGTCCCTGGATTACCTGGATGAAGCCGTAAGCCAGGGGGCTGACGTCAGGTATGAGACCGTTGTCGAGCGGGTTCTTCTCGAGAATGGCAAGGCCGTAGGAGTAAAGGGAAAGGGTCCGAAGGGGCGGGTTGAAATCTTCTCGGACGTGGTCATTCTGGCCGCAGGCGGCCTGGGGACCCCCGTTATCTTACAGAAAACAGGCATTGAAGATGCCGGGTCAAATTTTTTTGGGGACCTTTTGATGAATACCTATGGAGTCACCAAAGATCTCAGCCAGCTTCATGAGCCTGTGAAGGCACTTGTTGATACTGAATTTCATAAAAGCAAAGGGTTTATTCTCTCTACATTCCTCCAGCCGGCGCGATTGCACAGGTTCGTAGAAGCCGGGGTACGGGGAGTGCTTCTTCCAACCGACCGAACATTAGGCATCATGACCAAAAGTGCCGATGACCAAACCGGTCGCGTATACCTTGATGGATCTTATTCCAAGGTGGTGACCGAAAAGGACAGGGCAAGACTGAGAGAGGGCTCTGAAATAGCCAAAGAGATACTTATCAGGGCGGGAGTAGACAGCAAGTCCATCGTGGTTGGAAATCCTGTTGGTGCTCACCCTGGTGGAACCGCTGCTATCGGCAAAATCGTGAACAGTGATCTGAAGACAGAAATCGATAACCTCTATGTCTGTGATGCCAGTGTCTTTCCGCGGTCAGTCGGTGCCCCTCCTATTCTGACTATCGCTGCCCTGGCCAAGCGGCTGGCGAAAACGCTGGTATCGCAGCAAACTCTGACCGAGTACCGGAGTGCGGCATAGGAGAAGAGCGGCGGTAGCCGCTTTGAAGTGTGGTGGCACGACACCGCTTCCCTTCAGGGAAAGCGGTGTCCATTTAGCCGGCTAATTCCCGTGCCGGGTACTAAGTCTCTGTATAAGCATAGTTAATTCATTAAATTCCGATAATATTGATGGAGTGAGAAAAAAATTTCTTGATGGTCTGAGCAGGAAACACAGTTACCTGTCGGTGTTCGTATCAGGCAGTGGTTTTTGGAGTAATTACCCCAAAATATTATAGAAATTTTAACATAATTAGGCTACAATAGTCTTTCATGGGCTGGGAACACCGGTTCATTACCGGTAGTCACTTATAATGACCTACAGTCGGAAACCGCTATGACAAAGGAGAAACAAACCGATGCATAAGAAAGATTTCCTCTTTACCTCAGAGTCCGTTACCGAAGGGCATCCGGATAAAGTAGCTGACCAGGTATCGGATGCAGTTCTGGATGCCATTATGGCTCAGGATCCGATGGGGCGGGTGGCCTGTGAAACCCTGGTCACGACCGGCTTGGCTTTTGTGGCTGGAGAGATCACAACCCGGTGTTACGTCGATATACCGAAAATCGTCCGTAATACGATCCGGGAAATCGGCTATACGGACGCCCAGTATGGTTTTGATTGCCAGACCTGCGCGGTGATTACCTCCATCGATGAGCAGTCTCCTGACATTGCCCAGGGCGTGGATACCGGCGGGGCCGGTGATCAGGGTCTGATGTTCGGCTATGCCTGCAATGAGACGCAAGCTCTCATGCCCATGCCCATCCTCTTAGCCCACCAGTTGGTCCGAAGGCTGGCTGAGGCGCGGAAAAAAGGCATTCTTCCTTACTTGCGGCCGGACGGTAAGAGCCAGGTGACTCTGGAATATGTCAATAACAAGCCGGTGAGGGTGGATAGCGTGGTTATCTCCACTCAGCACAGCCCCGAGATTGACAACCAGACTCTGAGGGAGGATGTTATCAATCAGATCATCCGACAGGTAATCGATCCCTCCCTGCTCGATGCAGAGACAGTCTTTTACATCAATCCTACCGGCCGGTTCGTGGTGGGCGGTCCGATGGGCGATACCGGCCTGACCGGAAGAAAAATAATCGTTGATACCTATGGCGGATTGGGAAGCCACGGAGGCGGGGCTTTTTCCGGAAAAGACCCCAGCAAAGTGGACCGGTCGGCTTCCTACATGGCCCGCTACATTGCAAAAAACATTGTCGCTGCCGGGATCTGCGAGCGATGCGAAGTACAACTGGCCTATGCCATCGGTGTGGAAAAGCCGGTTTCCATCATGGTGGACGGCTTTGGAACAAGCCGGATTCCCCTGAAAAAGATCAGAGACATTGTCTGGGACAACTTTGACTTAACTCCCAAAGGCATTATTAAGCATCTTGACCTTCGTCGCCCCATTTTCAAAAAGACTGCCGCCTATGGCCATTTCGGACGGAATGAGGAGGAATTTACCTGGGAGAGAACTGACAAGGCGGAGCAACTGCGGATAGATGCGGGCCTTGAAGAAAGCTTATGTGAAGTAACCGGGTAGTGCCTTAAGCATCAGCCTTGACATCGATTACTTATTTTGAGATAAGCGTTCAGTATCCGGGACAAATCCTGAATGCTGAACGCTTTTACCTTAAACCCATGAGGAGACATGGATAAGCATGAACAATCAGACTGCTGTATTAGATATGCCTGCGAGCGAAATTGATACCATGAACCAGGATTATAAGGTCAAAGATATTTCATTAGCCAGGGCCGGGCGGCTGCAAATTGAAATTGCCGAAAAAGAAATGCCCGGGCTTATGGCCATACGAAAAAAATATGCTGCTGAAAAACCTTTGAAAGGGGCACGGATTACCGGCTCTCTTCATATGACCGTCCAGACAGCCGTCTTAATCGAAACCCTGGTTGAATTAGGTGCCCAGGTGAGATGGGCCTCCTGTAATATCTATTCCACCCAGGACGAGGCAGCCGCAGCTATTGCCCAGGCCGGGATTCCGGTGTTTGCCTGGAAGGGAGAAACACTGGAAGAATACTGGTGGTGTACTGACCGGGCATTATCTTTCCCCGGAGGGAAAGGGCCGAATCTCGTCGTGGATGATGGCGGCGATGCTACCTTGCTCATCCATAAAGGGTATGAGGCCGAAGAGGGAAGTACCTGGTGCAGCGAGCCTTCAACCAGCAGAGATGAAGAAACCCTGAAAAACCTTATCAAAGCCGAGTTGCAAAGAGATAATACCCGATGGCACAAGGTAGTGAAGGAATGGGCAGGAGTTTCGGAAGAGACCACTACCGGCGTGCACAGATTAATCCAAATGGCGCAGAATGGTACCTTGCTTGTCCCGGCTATCAATGTCAATGATTCGGTGACGAAATCCAAGTTTGATAATCTGTATGGATGCAGGGAATCTTTAGCCGATGGCATCAAAAGAGCGACCGATGTCATGGTGGCTGGCAAGGTCTGTGTTGTCTGTGGGTATGGTGATGTCGGGAAAGGCTCCGCCAAGTCTCTTCGCGGATTCGGGGCGAGAGTTATCATTACCGAGATCGACCCCATCTGCGCCCTGCAGGCGGCCATGGAAGGGTATGAGGTCACTACCGTGGAAGACACTCTGGCGGAAGGTGATATCTACATCACTGCAACAGGGGACTGCGATATCATTACCATTGAACATATGGCCAGAATGAAAGACCAGGCCATTGTCTGTAATATCGGTCATTTTGACAGTGAAATCCAGGTTGAGGCTCTTAACAATTTTCCCGGCATAAAAAAGGTCAATATCAAGCCGCAGGTAGATCGATATGACTTTCCTGATGGACACAGTATTTACCTTCTTGCTGAAGGCAGGCTGGTAAACCTGGGCTGTGCTACAGGGCATCCCTCGTTCGTCATGTCAAATTCATTCTCCAATCAGACCCTGGCTCAAATCGATCTCTGGAAAAAGAGAAGTGAATATAAGCCCAGGGTATACCGGCTGCCGAAAAAATTAGATGAAGAGGTTGCCCGATTGCACCTTGAAAAAATCGGGGTTAAATTAACCGTTATGACCAAAAAACAATCCGAATATCTGGGCATACCGGTTGAAGGTCCTTTTAAACCAGAACATTACCGCTACTAACAGCCTGGCAGTTCAGCAATCGGATGTTCCCCATCCTGTATGAGAGCCTGTTTTACTCTTCTCCCCCCTCAAGGGGGGAGGCCGGGTGGGGGTGATTGTCGTGAAAACCCTACCTCTCAAGCCTCTCCAGTAAGTTGAGGTGAGAAGAAAAGCAGGCTCAGCTTAACGCCTATGGGCAAAAGCTCTATTCTGTATTTAATAAATTAGCAAAAATAACCTAATATATATGCAATATAAAAAATCAGGTGTTCACTGCTCTATAGATAAATCCATGCAGGTTTTTTTCTTTGGAAGATTCGGATTTCATCCCAAGGTTTCTGAGTCTATCCAATCCTCTAAATCAACATTAAGCTCTATTCTTCTGGTTTTGAGCAGGCCATGGAAATCCCATGGTGACAGATGTAGCTTATTACAAACCTGCATCATCGTTAACTCCCCCTTGCGATACTCATCAAGGAGTCTTTCCATCTTGTCTTCTTCGAATCCCTTTTTAAGGATCTGCCTTAAATACTCGGACTTATCAAGGTCCATTTCCTTGATAAAATTTGATAGATCCTTTAAAAATTTATCGGATACCCTAACGGTTGTCGGCTTTAACACGTCTTGTCTCCTCCAATTGATAGATTGCTTCAGCAATGATATCCGGGGAATATCGACCTATGGTCCTTAGCTTTTGCATAGCCGCCGCTGCTTTTTTATCGTCTATTTTATCTAATCTATATAACTCTAAGACAATTTTAGGGGAAATAATGAAAGGAATTTCAAGGTATCTGTATATCTTTATAGCCTTACCATCATCGGTAGCTATAAGAGATTTTTCCAGTTGTTGCGATAATGATATGACTTCTCGTTCTCCAGCACCAAGAGGGTTGAGAAATTCTCCACTTAATGAATTTTTCTGCCTGTTCACAGCAGCGACGTTTATCTTTTCTTTGGCAACATACTGTAAAATTATAGCAGCATCCGGATATTTAAAAGCAGCTTTTTCACCTGTGGTTTCTTTTAATACCGCTTCAGGGATTACTACTTTCAGGCCCTCAACAAGGAACTTTAACATATTGCATTTTATTAGCAGGATGAGGGAACAGCTATCGGCTATCAGGTGGTTATACAATTTTCCCCTCCTTGCGAAAAGTATACAATTCGATTAAATTGTATACCAATTTAACTTAAGATGTCAAGTATTCATAATTTTTGATTTAAAATGAACGTTCATAAGGCAATTCCCAATACGGAGAAGGGGCAGGAGTTATGATCAGGGCATTTGTTTTTCCCGGCCAGGGATCGCAGAAAAAGGGAATGGGTGGAGAGCTTTTCGACCTGTTCCCTAACATTACGGAAAAAGCTGATAAAATTTTAGGCTATTCTATCAAGGAACTTTGTTTGGAAGATAAGCAGGATGTTCTGAAATTAACCCAATATACCCAGCCAGCGCTCTATACCGTCAATGCGCTGATGTATTATCAGAAAATCCAGGAAACAGGCCAAAAACCGGATTTCGTGGCCGGGCACAGCCTGGGTGAATACAATGCCCTGCTGGCAAGCGGAGCATTCGATTTCGAGACCGGGCTGGAGCTGATTTGTATAAGATCGAGGCTGATGGCCAAAGCCGCAGGCGGCGGTATGGCAGCGGTAATTGGCCTGGGTGAGGAAAAGATCCAGGAAATTCTCGACGAAAAGGGTTTGGAAGCCATTGATGTAGCTAACTTCAACTCTCCTTCGCAAACGATCATCTCCGGCATGAAAGAAGATATCGACCGGGCGGAGAAAGTTTTCCAGGAGGCAGGTGCCCGGTATATCCGCCTGAATGTCAGCGGTGCCTTTCATTCACGGTATATGGAGCCGGCCAGGAAAGAATTTGTGCAGTCCCTGGAGCTTTTCCAGTTTTCTGATCCTGCCATACCGGTAATATCGAATGTCGAGGCCAGGCCCTATACCAAAGATAAAATCAGGCAGCTCTTGGCTGACCAGATCAGCCATTCTGTCAAGTGGACGGAAAGCATTCGCTATCTCATGGGAAAAGGGGTGCAGGAGTTTCACGAGATCGGCCCTGGCAAGGTCTTGGCAGGCCTGGTCGCTCAAATCCAAAAGCAGGCAGAGCCCCTCGTTGTTGCGGAGGATGCCGATTCTCCGGCAGTTGTGGGAGGAGGGCGGATAAGCCGGGAGGGAGCAGGAACGAAAATAACAGCTTCTTCCCTGGGCAGCAGGGAATTTAAAGAGGATTACCATAATTAAATATGCCTATGTGGCAGGCGCAATGTATAAAGGTGTGGGCTCAAAAGAAATCGTCGTCAAGATGGGCAAAGCAGGTCCGATCGGCTATCTTGGAACTGGAGGCGTGCCTCTCGCCCAGGTTGAAGAATCGATCCGCTTCATTCAAAAGGAGCTTCACCGTGGTGAAGCCTATGGCATGAATTTACTGTGCAATCTGCAAGATCCCCAGATTGAGGATGAAACGGTGGATTTGTTTTTGCAGTACGGAGTCAGAAATATCGAAGCCGCAGCCTATATGCAAATGACTCCAAGCCTGATACGATTCCGGTTGAAGGGAATTCATCGCAATGCCGATGGAGAGATAATTGTCCCGAATAAAGTCATGGCCAAATTGTCCCGCCCGGAAGTCGCTGATCTCTTTATGAGCCCTGCGCCTGAAAGTATCCTTCAAAAACTCGTGCAGGCAGGAAAACTGACCTCTGAGGAGGCGGCGTTGGGAAGAGAAATACCCGTGGCGGAAAATATCTGTGTTGAAGCTGATTCCGGAGGGCATACCGATCAGGGAGTGGCCTCTACCCTCCTGCCAGCCATCATGGCCTTACGGAATGAAAAAATGAAAAAGCATGGCTACCAGAAGCGGGTCAGGGTCGGGGCAGCCGGGGGAATCGGAACGCCGGAAGCTGCCGCTGCCGCCTTTATCATGGGAGCGGACTTTATCCTCACCGGATCGATCAATCAGTGTACGGTAGAGGCTGGCACAAGTGATGCTGTAAAGAACATGTTGCAGGAGATCAATGTTCAGGACACGGACTATGCACCGGCAGGAGATATGTTTGAGATGGGAGCCAGGATTCAGGTTCTCAGAAAAGGGGTATTTTTCCCAGCCAGGGCGAATAAATTATATGATCTTTATATCCACCATAATTCCCTGGATGAAATTGACGAAAAAACCAGGAAGCAGATTCAGGAAAAGTATTTCAGACGAAGCTTTGAATCGATATGGGAAGAAACAAAAGACTATTGGCTGAAAAGGAATCCGGAGGAGGTCGCCAAAGCGGAAAAGAGCCCCAAGCATAAAATGGCCTTGATTTTCCGCTGGTATTTTGGATACTCGACCTTTCTGGCGTTACAAGGAGATGAAGAACACAAGGTCGATTATCAGGTCCACTGCGGCCCGGCATTGGGTGCCTTCAACCAGTGGGTCAAGGGGACCGGGCTTGAGAACTGGCGAAACCGGCATGTCGATGAGATTGCGAAAAAACTGATGGAAGAGACAGCCGCCTTGCTCAACGAGCGGTTTCAAAGGTTCCAGCAGGGGTAATCAAGAAATATTACCTCTGGGCATTCGGAAAATAAAGAGAGCTATCGTGGCAGCGAGACTCAATATAAATATATTCTCATTGACTAAGGTATAAGGTACGCGCTATCTTATACACAAAGGGAGGTGTATAGCTATGCGCACAAATGTGGTCTTAGATGATGAATTAATTCAGGAAGCCTTTAAACATGCAAATGTGAAAACGAAAAAGGAGTTAATTACTATAGCTTTACAAGAGTTTGTAAGAAATCATAGCAAACTGGACTTACGAGACCTGAAAGGTAAAATCGCCTTTCAGGAGGACTATGATTATAAAAAGCTAAGAAAAGGTGAAAAGTTATGATCATAGTCGATACCTCAGTTTTTATTGACTTTTTCAAGAATAAAAATAATGAGGCGGTCGAAAAATTTACTAATATTCTGTCAATGAATATCCCTTTTGGAATTAATGTGTTCATCTACCAGGAATTATTGCAGGGGTGCGCCTCTGAAAAAGATTATCAAAAGTTAAAAAAGTACCTGGATACGCAGACTTTTTATAAACTACATAATGGAAAAGAATCGTTCGCCCAAGCTGCAAGAATATATTTTACCTGTAGAAGGGCAGGATACACTATTAGCAGTACCATAGACTGCCTTATTGTTCAGACTGCCATAGAAAACAATTTAGCACTTTTACACAATGATTCTGATTATCGACACATTAAAGAAACCATCAAGGAATTAATCATATATTAATCTGTTTAACTACTTTAAAAAGCAAAACCCTACTACTTATGACTGCATCAAGATGAAGAAGAGATAGGAAAAGGAGCCTATGGAGAGCACAGAGCACAAGAGACCAACCCTTGACAACTCTTCACGCATCGGCATTATCAACCGGGGCGAAGCGGCTATCCGGTTTATCCGGGCGGTCAGAGAGTACAATGCTCTCTATCACACCAGCCTCACCACGGTGGCTTTTTATCTTGACATTGAGCAGGAATCGCTCTTTGTGAAAGAAGCTGATGATGTCTATCCACTGTCCAAGATAACAAGGCTTCACCAGGGGGCATGGGTCTCCTTATCTCAACCGGGAGCTGATGCTGGAAGCACTTCTGTGCGCCCATTGCCAGGCGGTCTGGGTAGGATGGGGATTTCTGGCTGAAGACGCCGCCTTTGCCGGGATGGTTGAGGATGCGGGTCTTGTGTTTATCGGCCCTTCTGCTCAGGCTATGGCTCTTTTGGGGGACAAGATATCGGCCAAGGAACTGGCGGAGCGGGCCAGGGTTCCGATCCTGCCCTGGAGCAGGGGGCCGGTGAAAGAGCTGGAAGATGCCCGCAGGGTCGCCGAACAGATCGGCTAGCCGGTCATTGTCAAGGCAGCCAATGCCGGAGGCGGGCGGGGCATCCGGTTTGTGCGAAAACCGGAAGAGCTGGATACCCAGTTTGTGCTGGCCAAAGAAGAATCGCTTCGCACCGCCGGGAACGATGTGGTATTTATCGAGCATCTGGTCGTGACCGGACGGCATCTCGAAGTGCAGGTGCTGGCGGACCGGCAGGGAAATGTCAGTACCTTTGGTGTCCGGGACTGCTCGGTGCAGCGCAGAAATCAGAAGATTATCGAAGAGCCCCCGCCTCCCCATCTCGATCATAAGGTTATCGAGGAAATGCAGGAGGCGGCTGCCCGTCTCATCCGGGAAGCCGGGTATGAGAATGCCGGTACGGTGGAATTTCTGTACGACATGGATCAATCACAGTTTTACTTCATGGAAGTCAATACCCGGCTTCAGGTGGAGCATCCGATTACCGAGCAGCTTTACGGTGTCGATCTGGTCAAGGGACAGCTTCTGGTGGCCCAGGGTCGGCCACTGGAGGAGGCTGTTCACAGCCCCGGGGGCAGTGCTATCGAAGTGCGCCTCAATGCGGAAGATCCGGACAGGGAATTCATTCCGGCACCTGGCAAGGTTGTGCTGTTTACCGTTCCCTCCGGCCCCGGCATCAGGGTGGATTCGGGCATCGAGCAGGGGAGCGCCATTCCGTCGGAATTCGATTCCATGATCGCCAAGATCATTGCCTATGCACCCAGCCGGAACGAAGCTCTGGCGCGGTTAGAGCGTGCTCTTCGGGAGATGCGGATCAAGATCGAGGGGGGAACGACCAACCGCGCCTTTCTGGTGGGGCTCCTGCAGTGCCCCGATATTCAGCGGGGCGGAGTACCGACGCGCTTTGTAGAAGACCTGCTGCGGGATCACAATCCGGTCATTCGAAGAGACCGCCGGGACATTGCCCTGATAGCCTGTGCTATTGATCAGGCCATTGCGCGCTACCAGGAAGAGCTTATGCACTTCAGGCAGCAATGGAGCAGCATCGGCCAGCCCAGGGGCATATCTTCATCCCGCGGTTACGAGAT
Source organism: bacterium (assembly GCA_040755755.1). Lineage (NCBI taxonomy): Bacteria > bacterium. Next base: position 80,770 of record JBFLZW010000050.1, read on the forward strand.
TACTTTGCAGCTTTCCGGCCATACCTATGTATTCCTGGTAAAGGCACTCGGAGGCAATGTCTATCATCTGAAAATCGATGGACAACTGCTGATAGCTCAATACGTCAAACGAAACCATGAAGCAGTATTGCACTATGGCAATCAGCGCTCCACCATTCAGATGGTGAGCCGGGATGATACTCTGCACTGTGAAATAGACGGAACCCCGTATTATATTGAAACAGAATCAAGTGACCACATCAAAGCCCCGTTCCCGGCAGTAGTTATTGCTACGGTGGCTGCACCCGGTCAGGCTGTAGAGAAAGGGGACCTGCTGCTGCAGCTTGAAGCCATGAAGATGGTCATGAGCATCGAGGCCCCGAAAAGCGGCAAAGTCAAGACCCTCCATGTCAGGGAGGGAGAGCAGGTGTATGCCGGGCAGCCGCTGATACAATTGGATACGGGTGAGCAACCTGAACCAGGGGCGGAATCGGGGGAGGAATCCAGTCATCCGAGAGTTATGTTCGATCCTCCACAACTGGATGATAGTGCTTATACCTGGCAGATCCTGGAGCGGGAGCTTCTGGCTGTTTTTCTCGGCTACGACTATGAGGGAGAAGAGGGGGCCGTTACGGCCATCTTCGAGTCCCTGGTTGATTTTGCGAGAAAGAATCCCCGGTTCCAGCAGGAGGTTATCCGCTGCTTTTTAGCTGCCCTGGAGATCTATACGGCAGTTGAGGCCCTTTTTTCCCACCGGCGGATTGAATCGGAAGGGTTTGCCGGTGCATCGAGTTTCCAGGAGTTGCTCATGCACTTTTTTATCCGCAACGACTGTCAGAAGGAGGGATTGCCGCAGGAATTTCTCGATAGTCTTGAGCGGGCCATCAGATGGTATCCGAATGGAGGGCAGAATGAACACGACCGGTTCAATCAGGCCCTGTTCCGGATTTACAAGTCACATGCTCATCTTGCGATCAAGCAGACACTGCTTGGCTCTATTTTGCGTTCCCTGAAGGAATTTCCCGATATCAGGGTATTTGGTCAGAGAGTGTCCGATTTGCTCGACGAGATCGCCCAGACTTCCCAGAATCAACTGCCTCATCTGGCGGATGCCGCGATCCAGGCACGATATTACCTGATAGACAGCATGTTCCTCCAGACCATGAAGGAGGAGCGAAAGCAGCAGCTCGAAAGGCTGGTACTGGCATCTGTGGGGATGGACGAGAACCGGCAGGAGCGGGCCGAATTAACGGCCTCGGTAGCGAATACCGGTCATTACATGGTATTTGAGCTGGTGGCTCTGGCTCTTGATCCAGTCAGAGAGCACCGCACCCTGGCCCTGAAACTGCTTGGCAGGTATTTTAACCGTGACCGGAGATTCATTGCCGCCAGGATAGAAGAGGAAAACGGACTGCTGCTCTGTCGCGTGAGCAGCATGAAAGATAAGGAGCATCATGAGACTATCGTGGCAGTTTCCGATAGCAAGGGCTGGGCAAAAAACGCGGACAGGATCCAAAGCTGCCTTGGAAGAGCACGGAACTTTGAAAAAGCACAATGCTCTGAAAAACCGGAGCTTATTGCGCTCATTGCAGTCGGAGGAGACCGGGATGAAGAGAAGGAGGAAATGGTTATCCAGCATCTTTACCGGCAGGTTCTCCCTGTACGCTGGTGCTGCCTGGGACTGTTCTACGAACATACTGCCTGCTCGTATCGGACATTCACTATCGATCAGGAGGAAAAATGGCGGGAGAACCTTCATCGCCATTCATTCAATCCTTTGTTCTACCGTGAGCTGAAATTGCATCTTTTTTCTCATTTCAATCTGAAGATACTTTCCTCCAGTGAATCGGTCTCCCTGATCTTAGCAGTAGCCAGAAACAACCAAAATGACAAGCGGCTGCTTGCCCTGGTCGATGTTCCGGAAAGCCGGGCCGAGGTTGGCGAGGACAACTCGATTGCCAGAATCATTGCCTTTGACTACGCTCTCATGGAAGCGATTTACGCCATGAACGCCGAGCGGTCCAGGGGAGAAGGGCCGTGCTATCTGAATAGAATCTCGATCCACGTTCATTCCCTGCTCACGGTGAATTTGCAGCAAATCACCGACTATGCCCGTAAACTTACCCCCCGGGGCAGGGAATTGGGGCTTGAAAAGGTAATCATCTTTACCCGCCGCAGGAAAGAGAGTGACCGGAAAGAGAATGACCGGAGAGAGAGTGAAGGGTTTATTCATGAGTTTGAGCTTCACCTTACCAATATCTCCCAGGACCATTTTGCCCTCGATGTCTGTCCCCCGTCCACCAGGCTTCTTCAGCCGATGACCGACGATTATGTTGCCAGGATCGTCAGAGCACGGTCGAGGGTGACCCCGGATTTTTTGGGGTTAATACATTGAATTAGCTGCTTATTATATTCCTACCCCTTGAGGGGGATGTTAGGTGGGGTGATGGTTATTTTCACCCTCCTCATCGAGAAATAGGGTGCCTCTATGACAAGAGAAATGTGGAATATCTGCCTCTCAGCAGTGGGGTGAGTTGTATTGCCTGATTCATACTGAGCGATTATTTTACCTCACTCTTCAGTCAAATGTTCCTTGAAATGGAATGCCTACTCCTTCACGAGATTACAATCAACTCCCAGTAGACGAGCAACCTCTGAAACACCCATCTTCACGTCTATCTCTTTAGGAATTGCTCTGTATTTTACTCATGAACTCCCGATATATCTCTTCACTCAGGGATTTATTGGCATACAGCTTCTCTAACTGTGCTTTCGCCTGCTCTAAGGTAAGGACTCCTTCACTGTAGAGGTCATATAAAGCCTGAGCCCTTCCCTCTTGTCTTCCTTTCTGAATCCCTTTTTCAATGCCTAATCCTTCTATTGTTGTAGTGATATGCGCCACTTTTATTTCCTCCTCGAATGTCTTCAATTCTTCCTGGAATTTAACTTCAAGTTCCCTCGGTAAGACCATCACCCAGTCAAGGAAGCGCAACAAGTTTATTATGTCTTCCCGACTGTATCCCTTGAGATATAAAGCCTTGGCCAACCTCTTTTTCCAATCGAGCCTGGCGTGGTCATCTTTTCGCGTTTCCAAGGTTTTAAGATGGGCCACAACGATAGTTCCAAATGGATTCTGGCTGGCCTCAAGCTCCTCTACCCTGTCTTTGTAATCAATGAGTTTGACCACAGGGAATTCAAACAAGAGCCTGAATCCCCATCGGTTGATCTCATATCGGCAGGGCCTGTAATTTTCAGCCTCGTCGGTCAGAATGGCCAGGCTGATAACCTCCTTATCATGATGGTCGAAGATGCGGTAGTTGTAGGTATACATCCTCTTCACAAAGTCGGCGTCCTGATAACCTTGGACCTCCATGTGAATCAGTAACCATTTTTCTGCCCCGTCCCTCAAGTATACTTTAACTAGCATATCGGCAAGGCGCTTACCGATCATAGAAGCCTTGACGATCCTTTCCAGCTCCTTATCGAGGAATTCATAGCCCTTTTCCAGATTGACCTCGTCATAGATTGCTGGAAAGAAGAACGGTAGAAACTGCTTAAAGTAAATCTCCATGGCCTCTTTCCAGCCACTGTCTGCTTCACTGTAGACAGTTTCGTCGATGGTCATAAGATTGGTCTCCTCCATTAAGCCGAATGGCACTTACATAAGAATTAGTAATTCTCCCGCAGAGACGCTGAGACGCAGAGGATATCATTGAAAAGTAAAAGTAAAATAAGTTCCTCCTTGTGCCTTTTTACTTTTTGCTTGCTTCCAGGCCGTTGACACATCGATATATCCCGACTTTCATCAGGACCTTGCCGGATTGGTTGTTCTCTGCGTCTCTGCAGGAGATTTTTTTTCCCTGTGTGCTTTGTGTCCTCTCTATATTATAAGCTTGGCTTATGTAAGTGCCATTCCCATTAAGCCTGCTCTCCATGCTCTGTATAGGGTTAACTACTTATAGGACTGTGAAACACCCCTTATTGTATATATTTTAACTGATCTTTCGGATATTTACCACCAGGATATGAGGAGAGGGAGGGTATTTAACCTGAATGGCACTTACCTAAGTACACGACGCGGGAATTACCCGGCCGGTTTGGTTCAACGACACCCACCTCACCCCAACCCTCTCCCCCCACAGGCTTCAGTGGCGGACAGTTTTGGTTAGCAATTGAGCTCAGGATACCTTTGTTCTTCCTTTCCCTCTTTGAGGGCATCTCTTCTCCCTCGCCCCTGAAGGGGAGAGGGTTGGGGTGAGGGGCTTTTTGGTAAGTAGCTTAACGTCAGAGATATTGCCCTTAAAAGGAGGGGAAGAAGTCGTTTTTGTTCACCCCCACCTAACCTCCCCCCTCAAAAGGGGGAGGGATTATGAGGAGCATTCGCTCCATTATGGTGTAAAAATAGGGGGCTACCTCTGATGAACTAAACCTGTCCGCCCCTGAACCCCACAGGCTGGGGAGAGGGAGTGAAGGGGCGGATTTAACTGGCCGCGGATTTAACGCGCTGTGTACTAAGTTATGCGTATATCAAACCCATAACCTCAAATTACAGCTCCCCTCACCCCACCACCCTGCATTCCCCAACGTAATCCTTAAGAATCCCCTGAAATTCCAGCATCTCTTCCCGGTTATAGGGGGCTACCTTTTTCAGTTCCGGCACCAGGGGATCTTTCGGGTTAAACCCTTGCAGAACAAATCGCTTTACTCCCTTGATCTGCCGGGCAAGGTCCTGGATATCATCCTTGGTGGTCAGGGTTGGGCAAACGGTCATTCGGAGTTCGTAGTCTATCTTTGATTGGGCTAAAATGGAAAGGCTCTTTCGGATCGGGGAGACGCTCTGGGGCACTCCTGCGCAGCGGCTGTAGCGGATATCATCCAGGGGTGCTTTCATATCCATAGCCACATAATCGAGGAGATTATCCTCAAGCAGAGCGGCGAGAACATCGGGCTTGGTGCCGTTGGTATCTAATTTTACCGGATAGGACAGATTCCGGAAAAACCTGATCAATTGGGGCAGTTGGGGGCAGAGGCAGGGCTCTCCTCCCGAAATGACGATTCCGTCGATCCAATCGGCAAATTCATGGAGGCGGCTGGCTATCCATTGACGGGAAATAGTGGCATAGGAGTGAGCAGCAAGAACCAGGGTGTAGTTATGGCAATAAGGACAGCGCAGATTGCATCCTGACAGGAAGATCACTGCCGAGACCTTGCCGGGCCAGTCGCTGAAAGATGTTTCTATGAATCCTTTGATTTGTCCTGCCGGGCAGGTGTTAATGGCTTTCATACCTGTTGCTTTCATACCGTACTGTTATTTCTCCTGCTCTTTCTCCTACTATTTCTGGTGCTTCTCCTGCGTTACAGCCTGGTAAGCTGCGGCGGATATCCCTTGCCGGTTTTTCCCCCTGTGAGGGGGGACATTGAGGGGCTATTCGCCTGATGGGTGTCTATGTTCCCCTCACTCACGAGCCTTCTTTCCCAAGGGTAATGTCGTGAGCTTAACGGTACTTACCAGGAAAGCCCCTCCCTCCGGCCCTCTCCCCAGAGGGGCGCGCCAGTGCCAGTGCCTACGGCCTGGCAGGCCGTGGGACTACCGGGCCTGCGGCCTGGCGGGCTTCTTCCAGGGTGGGGATTTTGCCCCTCCACTCGGCAACCGTGCTATCCTGGTTATCGATCAGCATGATGGTCGGGGTTGACAGGATGCCGTAAAATGCCGCTTCTGCAAGTCCTTCAGTTGTTTCAAGGTCGTGTTCTATGGTCAGGTATCCATCGTGTGCCAGTTGATGGATAATATTTTTAGCTACCGGACATGCCGGGCAGCCTTCTTTCCAGAATAGCTTAAATTTCATTTCTCATACTCTCCTTCGTGCAGATAGGTCTGATTTCGGTACTGGTACCGGTTCCCGGTTTCCAGAACAGCTTACATTTCGTTCCCGATATTCTCTTGTTGCAGATAGGTCTGGTTTCGATACCGGTCCCGGAGCTCTCCCCGTTTGCCCTTGTTCCAACTGGAAACCTTGGTGAAGTAGCCGGTAATCCGGGTGATCCCATCGACCTGGGCTGATCCGCAGTACGGGCAGGATTCTTTCAGTCCCCTGGACGTCTGGTTGCAGTTGTTGCAGGTCGTGAATTCCGGAGAGAAGGCAATCTGGTCATTGAGGGTCTTGCGGAAGGTCTTGACCACGAAATTGGCCAGAGACTCGCGGGATGGCTTGGCTTCACCCAGCCAGACATGGGTCAGAGCTCCTGCCTCGATCAGCGGGTGGAACAGGCCTTCCTGCCTGACCCGCTCGATGGGGTTGATCTGGGCGCTGACATTCAGGTAGCTGGAGTTGGTGTAGTATACTTCTCCTTTGGCCGCATCCCCCTGGACAATACTCTCTGCCTGGGGTCCATAGTGGCGGATATCGAGCTTGGCGAACCGGTAGCTGGTGCTTTCCGCAGGGGTCTGCTCGAGCACGAAATGCATTTTATGCTTGCTGGACAGCCGGTCAGCCAGAAGCTTCAAATGGGAAATAACTTTCAGCCCCAGCTTGAAGGCTTCTTTTGATTCATGCATTTCCTGGCCGGTCTGAACCTTTACCAGCTCGTTCAGCCCGACCATGCCGATCAGATGCGAGGCGCGGTCCAGGCGAAGATAGGGCTGCCCGTCCCGGCTCATGGTCAGGAGGGAGAGCGGGCCGCTCTCTCCGAGAGCCAGGAGCTTTTCGATAAAAACCCGCTTTTGCATATGGGCCTCGGCAGCCAGCTCCATCAGATCACTCAGCCGCTCGAAGAGCCTGCTGGCATCTCCCCTGGCCTCATAACCAACCCGGGGCAGGTTCAAGGTGATATTCTGCAGGGCGCAGTATCGCATCTTCCAGGGCTCTTTGGCATCTTCCAGGTCTTCGGCCCTGAGCTTGAAGCTCAGCCGGCAGCATTCGGAAATTTTGGCCGTATCCCCCCGGTCAAAAACAAAGTAGGTGTTCCCCTTTTCCACAGCCACTTCACAGATATGGTGGAGGAAATCCTGATGGCCCGGAGTCTTGAAAAATTTCTCGGTGATATGAACCAGCGGCTTGGGGAAGAAGAAGGGCCTGCCTGAGCCGTCTCCTTCCATATAGACATCGAAAAGCGCCCGGGCAAATCTTTGCGACTCTTCCAGATACTGGCCGTAGGTCTTTCCGGTATAAGTCCCGCCGGGTCCGATGGCCGGAACATTCTCGAAGTGATTGGGAACTTCCCAATAGATATTGATATCACTGAAAATCGCCTGTCCTCCCCTGGCCACTGCCTGCTGGGAGAACTCGAAAATCATGATCTGGGCCAACTGGCGGACATCCCGGTCCGACATGCCCGAAAGGTACGGGGCAAAGAAGAGGTTAACCGCATCCCAGCCGATGGCCCCGGCAAAATTTCCCTGCAGGGCGGCGGCAAACTTCACCATGTGAGCCAGCAGCACTTCCGGATGTTTGGCCGGTTTGGCCATGGAGAGAGCATTCGGCAGGTTCAGGCCGAATTTCTTGACATACTCCAGGGACTGGCCGGAGCAGTAAGGGCGGTCACAAAAGCCAAGATCGTGAATATGGATATCTCCCCGCATGTGAGCATCGGACACCTCCTGCGAAAAGAGCGCCAGAAGGGCATACTCCTTCTTGATATGCTCGGCCAGGGTCAGGTTGGTGGCCTCCGGGCCATGCGGTACATTGGCATTTTCCTTGTTTGGATGCAAAATGAGCTGATTGACATCATAGAGCGGCATCCCAAGCCGGGTGTGCATCCAGCGGGCCCGCTCCAGGCCGTGCTCGATAAGCTTTGCATCCACCAGCTCCCGGATCAGGGGGGCGGTGATGATTTTGAGATTTGAGGCAATAATCTGACTCTCTACTTCCTTACTGATGCGGATAGCCGTATCCTCATCAATATAGGTTTCGCGCACCAGGGCCTCGACAATTTTCTGCCGATCCCAACTCCGAAAATCCTCTTCCGAGGTTCGAACAAAAAGGGCCATATCCGTAGTTTCCAAGGTATTCATCCTCAAATCTCCTAACCTGATTATACTCGATTCCGTGATGTATTCAAGCCGGACTCTTCGGCATCGGTATTTCAATCACGGGTAGATCATATTGTGTATGTTCTCAAGGACAACACTATATATAGTATCAGAATATGACCGTATCATACAATATCATGATATCGTGTCAAGCAAGTTACAGAGTTTATGCCTCAGAATCGCGGAATCGTCAGAAAACTGAAAATCCCCCTGAGAACAACCTGTGGATAAATTTTCCTCCTTGTGCCCTGAGCTTTCGAAAGCGGTTTGCTGACACGGCACTCCTTCTATAACTTGTTGAAATATAAAGCGATGCAAGCAGCCTCAATTCAGAGCATAATCGCTATCGCCGCTGTTTTTCCGCAGCTTTTCCCTGCTGACCTTCCACTTTATCCACAGCTTATCCATAACTTTTGTGGAAAGTCTTCCTAATGCGTGGCAAAATCACTTCTTTTCCTCCTCCCTCAAGGGTATCTCTTACTCCCTTTCCGGAAATCCCTGACCGGCGTCTGATCCTCGCTGATGGCCGGACCACTGCGGACCACTGTGGATAACTTCCTGGTGCCCGCTTTTCATTTTGAAGGCGAGTCCGCCAGGCAATCCCCAGCTCTATAACTAGCTGAAATATCAAACAAACAAGCGAGCATTAATTTAGAGCGAAATTGCTATCTCCGCCCGTTTCTCAGGCAGTTTCAGCCGATTATTGGCCGGTTATCCACAGGTTATCCATATAAATTGTGGAAACTGTTCCTAACAGTTCGCTAATATTACCTCTTTTTTATCTGTCCGAATTTCCGGTTCCCACCTCCTGATGAAAACCGGCTGTGGATAACATCAGTTTTTCTCACGGTGCTCATGAATATCTTCCGTCACCAGAGAGGGCTTTGGGCTTAACTGGCTGAAAAGACTGCTAAAATTTATACGCCCCAGTCTGGTGCAGGTTTTCGATCCCGCTTCATTTTTCAGGTAGTTCTGTGGCCGGATTTCCAGTTTATCCCCAATTTATCCAGAAGCTTATCAAGGATTTCATTAAACTGTTTTTCTGTTGAATCCGAAAACTAATTGTGATATTTTGAGCCAGGATGATTTTCGGCATTGGCCGAGAGACAGACGGTCCAGGTTCAACCTAATAACAATCTGAGGAGGAGGACGGCGTAATGAGTGAAATCTGTGATATTATTGCCAGGGAGATTATCGATTCACGGGGAAATCCGACAATAGAGGTTGATGCAATTCTTGAAAGCGGCACACTTGGCAGGGCGGCAGTCCCCTCAGGAGCATCGACGGGAGAGCGGGAAGCTATTGAATTACGTGATGAAGAGAAGGACCGATACATGGGCAAGGGTGTCAGGCAGGCGGTTGATAATGTCAATCTGATCATAGCCCAGGAGGTTGCGGGTTATGACGCGATGGATCAGACATATCTCGATTACCGGCTGATCGATCTGGACGGTACCGAAAATAAAGCCAAACTGGGTGCCAATGCCATTCTTGGGGTTTCGCTGGCTGTAGCCAAGGCGGCAGCCGCTGAGCTGAATCTTCCTCTCTATCGGTATATCGGAGGGACCAACGCCCGCGAGCTTCCCGTGCCGATGATGAATATCCTCAATGGAGGAAAGCACGCCGATAATAACGTCGATATTCAGGAATTCATGATCATGCCTGCCGGGGCCGAAAACTTTTCCGAAGCCCTGAGGATGGGCTCGGAAATATTTCATAACCTGAAGTCCGTCTTGAAAGCCAGAAAGTACGTCACCTCAGTGGGCGATGAGGGAGGATTTGCCCCTGATCTCAAGTCCAATGCTGAGGCGCTTGATGTCATTATGGAGGCTATCGACAAAGCCGGCTACCGGGCGGGTCAGGATGTCTTTCTGGCCCTTGATGTGGCCGCAAGCGAGCTTTACGAGAATGGTATCTATACGCTGGCTGCCGAGGCCGAGCCGAAAAAGAGCAGTGAGGAATTGATCGATTTTTACGAACATCTGGTTGAAAAGTATCCGATAATTTCTATTGAGGATGGGCTTTCGGAAAGCGACTGGAGCGGGTGGGAACTGCTGACCAGACGGCTGGGGAAGAAGATCCAGTTGGTAGGAGATGATGTCTTTGTCACCAATACCAGCATCCTGAGAGAGGGAATTGCCCGCGGTGTTGCCAACTCCATTCTTATCAAGCTGAATCAGATCGGAACCCTGACCGAAACCCTGGAGGCAATTGAAATGGCCAAAAGGGCAGGGTATACAGCCGTCATTTCCCACCGGTCGGGAGAGACCGAAGATACCACCCTGGCTGATCTGGCTGTGGCCTGTAATACCGGTCAGATCAAGACAGGTTCAATTTCCCGGACCGACCGGGTGGCTAAATACAACCAATTACTCCGGATCGAAGAAGGTCTGGGAGATATTGCCCTGTTCCGGGGTGTGGAAGTTTTCTATAACCTTCGATCCGGCACGTCAGAGTAACTGACACTGACAGACAGAGAGGCTGACTTTCCCATCCCCCTCTTCCCCTCTGGGGGAGAGGGGGATGAGTCGATGTATATACGTTCTGCTTTACGCTAAGGTTGCAGGACATGACAAAAGCGATCGAAGGATACACACAACTATTGAAGAATATCCGGGAGCGGATCCGGTCGGCGCAGTACGAGGCTTTATGCGCTGTCAACAAGGAGGTGGTGGCCCTATACTGGGACATTGGCCGGATAATCTCGGAACAAAAACAGGACCAGGGCTGGAGAAAGTCCCTCGTACAGGGGCTTGCCGACGATTTGCAGCAAGAATTCCCAGGGATAAAAGGTTTTTCTGCATCCAACCTTTGGCGGATGAAGTCGTTTTACGAGGCATATTCCCCCAATGAAAAACTTGCACCACTGGTTGCGAGAAATCGGCTGGTCTCATAATCTTATCATCCTGGAGCGATGTAATGACTTATTGGAAGCGGCATGAGGTATTTTATGAGTCGGAAATTATTTGGCCGGTATATTGTCTCGGATCCCGACATTTGTCACGGCAAGCCAACCTTTCGGGGTCGTATTATGGTCTCGCAAGTTCTCAAACAGGTTGCCAGCGGAATGGCCTGGGAGAAAATTATTGGCAAGTGGCGTGGTAGTATCACCAAAGATGCTATCGCAGAAGCCATACGTTTAGCAGGTATGATCAGCTAAAACAAACTAAACAAATTGCGACACATGCAGATGTTCCCTATGTTCCGTTTCTCAATGAGGAAGGTGAAAACAACCATCACCCCCACCCAGCCTCCCCCCTCAAGGGGGAGGAGTGGAGAGAAGGTTCCCATTGAAGATGGGGAATATCTACAGATACATGGACCATGAAAAATGTCTCAAAGCCGACTGAGCTGCATCTGGAGGTATATACTTCTTATTCTCGCTGTCGGGCTGCTGGTATTCTCCGCCCTTGAGGGGCGGTATAGTCTGATGCGCATCTACCGGTTTCGGAAGCAGCGTGACCAGATAAAGAGGGATATTCTTCAACTGTCGGAAGAAAATCAAGCTTTACGAAAGGAGATAGAAACACTGCGCTCCGATCCTGAATATATAGCCCGGATAGCCCGTGAAGATCTGGGACTGGCCAAACCGGGTGAAATTATTTATCGGTATCATCAACTGCAAACTCACAAGGAAAAACCGGCCCAGAAGGTTACGAGGTGACCATGCCAAGAGTATTGATAACTGGCGGAGCAGGTTTTCTTGGCTCCCATCTTTGCGATTATTTTCTCCACGCGGGTTTTGAGGTCATATGCATGGATAACCTCCTGACCGGAGACATCTCAAACATTGCCCACATCCGTTCGGAAAAGTTTCTGTTTATCAAACAGGACGTGACCAATTACATCTATCTTGACGGCCCGCTGGACTATATCCTGCACTTTGCCAGCCCGGCCAGCCCCCTCGATTATCAGCAACTGCCCATTCAGACGCTGAAAGTCGGCTCTCTGGGTACCCATAAAGCTCTCGGCCTGGCCAAGGAGAAGAAAGCCGTTTTCCTGCTGGCCTCGACTTCCGAGGTCTATGGTGACCCCCTTGTTCATCCGCAAAATGAAGACTACTGGGGGAATGTCAACCCTATCGGCCCCAGAGGGGTATACGATGAGGCGAAACGGTTTGCCGAAGCCCTGACCATGGCCTATCATCGCTACCACGGGATCGAGACCAGAATTGCCCGGATATTCAATACCTATGGGCCCAGAATGCGGATTAACGATGGCCGGGTGGTGCCGACGCTCATGTCTCAGGCCATCGAGGGCAGGGAGATGACGATTTTCGGCGACGGGAAGCAAACCCGCAGTTTCTGCTTTGTTGACGATCTGGTCGAAGGAATCTACCGGCTGCTGATGTCAGGTTGTCAGACTCCGGTCAATATTGGCAATCCTTCCGAGATGACCATTCTGGAATTCGTGGAGGTACTGCGGAAAATCACGGGCACAGGCAGCAGGGTTGTATTTCAGCCTCTTCCTGAAGACGATCCCAAGGTGCGCCAGCCCGATATCCAAAAAGCCCAGAAGCTGCTCAACTGGAGCCCCCGCTATAGTCTGGAAGAGGGATTGGCCAGGACCCTGGAATGGATGCGGAAAAAAATCAGCGCAGCCAGTGGATGTCCCGGTGAATGTGCGGGGCTGGAGGAGATGCCCCGGTAGAATCGCAGAGTCAGTCGTAAAACCACAGCCAACACCCAGAGGAACGATTATGGAAAAAGAACCGCGAATAATCATGACCAAGGAAGATGTTCAGAATGCCTTACGGAAGATGGCGCAGCAGATATTGATTGAAAATTCTCCTGTCAAAGACTTGGCCTTAGTGGGAATCAGGTCAAAAGGGGTGGAGTTGGCCAGGAGGCTTATCAGGCTCATTCACGATCTTTCCGGTGTTCAGCTCCCGATCGGAGCGGTTGACGCCACTCTCTACCGTGATGATCTCGATAACTCAGCGTATAAGCCGGTCCTGAAAAAAACGGAAATAGATTTTCCTGTCACGGACAAAGATATTGTCCTGGTAGATGACGTTTTATATACTGGCAGAACCATCCGGGCAGCCCTCGACGCCCTGATTGACCTTGGCAGGCCGAAAACCATCAAACTGGCTGTCCTGATCGACAGGGGACATCGGGAATTGCCCATCAGTGCCAATTATATCGGGTTGACTGTGGGCACCAGCCTGGACGAGTCCGTCAAGGTTACCCTGGAGGAAACGGGAGAGGAAGACGGTGCTTTTATCCTTCCCTTCCCCGAGGAGACGAGATGGTGAAACCAGATGGTGAAGATGTGTTAAGGAAGGATCAGAAGGATTGTTGAGAAGGAAGAACTTATTAGGTATTCAGGAGTTAGACAGGGAGGAAATCTGCTTTATTCTCGATACGGCAGAATCCTTCAAGGAAGTACTTACCCGGCCGATCAAGAAGGTTCCCACGCTTCGCGGGAAAACAGTGATCAATCTTTTTCATGAGCCCAGCACCAGGACCCGGACTTCTTTTGAGATTGCCGGGAAAAGGCTGAGTGCTGACACGATTAACATTTCTCCCTCCACCAGCAGCCTGACCAAGGGCGAGAGCCTCAAGGACATGGCCAAAACCCTGGAGGCTATGAATCCGGACATTATTGTCATCCGGCATCCCATACCGGGTGCGCCGCATTTTTTGGCGCAAAAAGCGAAATTCTCCGTTATCAACGCCGGTGACGGAGCGCACGAGCACCCAACCCAGGCCCTCCTGGACCTGCTTACCATCCGGGAGCATAAAGAGCGAATCGAGGGGCTTCAGGTGGCTATCGTCGGTGACATTCTCCACAGCCGGGTGGCACGGTCGGACATTTTCGCTCTGGTGAAAATGGGGGCCAGGGTAAGAGTGGTTGGCCCGCCAACCCTTATCCCGCCATGTATCGAAAAGCTGGGAGTTACGGTCGAGCATCATCTGGAGCGGGGAATAGCGGGATGTGATGTGATCATTCTGCTGCGGATACAACTGGAGCGGCAAAACAAATTGTTTTTCCCTTCCATCCGGGAGTATTCCCGGCTCTATGGTCTGACCCCGGCCAAACTGGCCTGGGCACGGGAGGATGTGCTCATTATGCATCCCGGCCCGATCAACCGGGGGATCGAGATCGATCCGCAGGTAGCCGATGCGCCCTTCTCCCTCATTCTCGATCAGGTAACCAATGGCCTTGCCGTGCGCATGGCTTTACTCTATCTCATTCTCGGGGGTGAAAGTTGAGAATCGTCATTCAAGGTGGAAGAATTATCGATCCGGCCAACAACATCGATGGCCTGGTTGACCTTTTGATCGAGGATGGGAAGATCATGGCTGTGGAAAAAAACCTTCCCGTCACTCAGGATAGCCTGCTGATCAAGCTTTCCGGGAAACTGGTGACCCCGGGACTGGTTGACATGCATGTCCATCTTCGCGAGCCGGGCAGAGAAGATAAGGAAACGATAGCTACCGGCTGCGCGGCCGCAGCAGCCGGGGGAGTGACCTCATTGGCCTGCATGCCGAATACTGCGCCGGTCAATGACAACAAGTCCGTAACCGAATTTATCCTGCGCCGGGCCAAAGAGGTGGATCTGGTCAGCGTCTATCCCATCGGGGCTATTTCCAAGGGCCTGCGGGGAGAGGAGATGGCGGAGATGGCCGAGCTTCGGGAAGCCGGGGCTGTGGCCTGTTCCGATGACGGCAGGCCGGTCATGAATGCCCTGCTCATGCGGCGGGCACTGGAATATGCCCGGCTGTTCGATATCCCTTTGATCTCTCATTGTGAGGACGTAAACCTTTGTGCCGATGGGGTGGTGAACGAGGGATTTATCTCCACCCTGACCGGCCTTAAAGGGATCCCCGGAGCAGCCGAAGAGGTTATGGTGGCCAGGGACATCCTGCTGGCCAGGATGACCAGGAGCCGCGTGCATATTGCCCATGTCTCTACGGCTGCCAGTTGCGCCCTGATCCGTCAGGCCAAACGGGAGGGGATTCCGGTCACAGCCGAGGCCACGCCGCATCATTTCAGCCTGACCGAAGAGCTGGTGGTAAATTTCGATACCAATACCAAGGTAAATCCTCCCCTTCGCACCCGGAGCGACCGAGAGGCTTTGGTCGAAGCCCTGCGAGATGGCACCATCGATGTCATTGCCAGTGACCATGCACCGCATACCCAGGCCGAGAAAGAGCAGGAATACGACCTGGCACCCTTTGGCATGGCAGGGCTGGAGACCCTGCTTTCGGTCTCTCTGACCAATCTCTATCATACGAAAAAGCTTGACCTGCTCACTCTTATGGCCAAACTTACCGCCCATCCGGCCAGAATCCTGAATATCCCTGCCGGGACTCTCGCTCCGGGAAGTCCGGCTGACATCTGCATCATCGATCCTGAAAAGAAGTATATCGTGGATGCAGGCAGGTTTTTCTCCAAAGGGAAAAATACCCCTTTTCACGGCCAGGAACTGAGCGGATGCGTAGTCATGACCCTTCGGGCCGGAAAAATTGTTTACCCCCAGGGGGAAACAATTCCTGGCGGGCAGTTATCCCCATGACCATCCGAAGGCTTTTCCTGACGTTCGGTGTTTCCTTTCTGTGCTGCCTGGCGGTTGTCTCCTGCCGTCCGAAGGGGGAAAAGGGCAGCCAGAGCCCCCTGGTTGTCGGGATGGAAGGAAGTCCCATCACCCTTGATCCGCGCCTGGCGACGGATGCCTATTCGGCCCGGGCCATTCAGATCGTCTATAACGGACTGCTCAAAAAAACACCCGAATCCACCCTGACAGCAGATCTTGCCGAGAGGTGGGAGACCCCCGACGACACGAGCTATATTTTCCACTTGCGCCGGGGAGTCAGGTTCCATGACGGGACCGAGCTGACAGCCGAAGACGTCCGGTATACCTTCGCCAGTCTCCTTGATGCCGGCTTTCCCTCTCCGCTGAAGGATTCCTACAGTCAGATCAGCCGCATCGAGGTCCTTTCTCCCTATACCGTCAGGTTTCAGCTCAAGGAACCCTTTGCCCCTTTTCTGACCAACATGACCCTGGGTATCGTCCCCCGGCACGCAGCCGGGAAACCCGGCAGCAGGCTTGCATCTCAGCCGGTGGGCACCGGCCCGTTCCGGCTCACGGGATGGGAGCCGGACGAATCATTGACCTTTCAGGCTTTCGACCAGTATTTCGAGGGGAAGCCGCGACTGTCTGGCCTGATCTACCGGATCATACCGGATGAAACCATCCGGCTGCTCGAAGTGAAGAAAGGGAGCCTGGACCTGGTGCAGAACGCTTTATCCCCGGATGCCGTAGAGTCCCTCCGGAATAACCCTCAGATTCAGATTGTCAAAAAGATGGGCACCAATTACACCTACCTGGGCTTTAATCTGGAGGATAAAATCCTCAGTCACCTTGCGGTGAGGAAAGCCATTGCCCTGGCTATCAACCGTCCGCTGATCATCCGTCAACTGATGGGGAACCTGGCAGAGCCTGCCACGGGGGTTCTTGCTCCCGGCAACTGGGCTTATGAACCCGATGTAGCCACCTATGACTATAGGCCGAAAGAGGCCGCCCGGCTTCTGGATGAAGCCGGGTTTCCCGATCCTGACGGCCAGGGGCCTGCCATGCGGTTTTCGGTGCTCTATAAAACCTCCCAGAATGAGCTGGGCAAACAGGTGGCCGAGATTATCCAGCATAACCTGGCTGAAATCGGTATTGGCGTCGAAATCAGAAGCTACGAATGGGGTACCTATTTCTCCGATGTCAGGTCAGGCAATTTTCAGCTCTGCTCGCTGCAATGGGTGGGAGTAACGGATCCTGACATTTACTATAACCTCTTTCACTCCTCCTGTGTGCCGCCGCACGGGGCCAACCGGGGCCGGTACCGCAACCGCACCATCGACCTTCTCCTGGAAGAGGGAAGAAGGACCATGGACCCTGAAGCCCGCAAAAAAATTTACAGCTCGGTCCAAAAGATCATTGCCGCCGACCTCCCCTATGTCAGCCTGTGGTATCAGACCAATGTAGCGGTCATGAGCCGCAGGGTCCGGGGATTCGTCCTCTATCCGGGCGGGGACTTTACCTCGCTGCGACAGGCTTATTGTGCCCCTTCTGAAGGGTAAGAGAATTATGGATAAAGAAGAGTCGAGGCGGGTGAGTATTATTTCTCAAAACACGGAGATCAAGAAAGGCAAAACGATAATCTTACGATAGGAGAGATTGAAGAAGCCTTGATGGACAGGGAGAATCTTAGTACAGGTCGCCATAAATACGCGACCACATAGAAAACAAAAAGAGGTTCGGACATGGTAAAATATCCTTGGTACCAGAGAAGAGGTATCAAAAAAGGTCTGAAAGGAGTGATTATCATGCCAG